>JAIEMN010000003.1 GCA_019752115.1 Gemmatimonadaceae bacterium | reverse complement strand
GCGCCTCGTGCGCGACGGCGCACGCCAGGAACGGCGCGCCGCGGCGGCCGCGGAGGCGCGCGGCGCGAGGGCGGCGGTCGACATGATGCGCGCCTCCGCGAATGATCTCGTCCTCATCTCGCCCGTCTCCGGCATTGTATCGAGCCGCAACGTGGAGCCCGGCGAGGTGCTGACGGCCGGCCAGAGCGCGGTGACGGTGGGCCAGCCGTCGCGCCCATGGGCCCGCATCTATGTCGGACCGACCGTCCTGCCGCGCCTCAGGAGTGGCGACACGCTGCTGGCGCAGCTCGACGGCGATACCACGCACTTTCGCGGGCTCGTCACGGCCATCGCGACCAAGGCCGAATACACGCCGCGCGTCGCGCTCACAGAGCAGGAGCGCGCCGATCTGCTCTTTGGGGTGAAGGTGGAATTCGCCGATACCACGCAACGGCTGCGCGCGGGGTTGCCGATCACGGTGACGCTCCCGCCGCATCGCTGACCGGCGTGGCCGCCCCCACTGACGCGGTGGTGCATACGGAGGCGCTGCACAAGCGCTTCGGTGATCTCATCGCCGTGGAGTCGCTCGACCTCGAGATCCGGCGCGGCGAAGTGTTTGGCTTGCTCGGCCCCAACGGATCGGGGAAGACCACCACGATCCGCATGCTCTGTGGGCTGGTGCTGCCCACGAGTGGATCGGCGCGCGTGGCCGGCTTCGACATCGCCACGCAGGCCGAGCAGGTGCGCACACGCATCGGCTACATGTCGCAGCGCTACGGCCTGTACGATGAGCTCACGGTCGGCGAGAACCTGCGCTTCTACGCGTCCGTGTACGGGCTGGTCGGGCGGGAACGTGAGGAACGGCTGGCTGTGCACACCGAGCGGCTGGGGCTCACGCCCCGCGTTTCACAGCGCGCGGGCACCTTGAGCGGCGGATGGAAGCAGCGGCTCGCCCTCGCCTGCGCCACGGCTCATCACCCCGATCTGGTCTTTCTCGACGAGCCCACCGCCGGCGTGGACCCGGCCGCGCGCCGCACCTTCTGGCAAACGATCTACGACCTCGCGCAGGACGGCACGACGATTCTGGTGACGACGCACTACATGGACGAAGCCGAACGGTGTCAGCGGCTCGCGTTCCTGAGTCGCGGCGCGTTGATCGGCCTGGGCACCCCGCGGGAGATTACCGAGCAGTTCGGCGCGAAGACGGTGGAAGACGTCTTTGTGCAGCTGCAGGAGCAGGACGCCAACTTCACCGGCGTCTACACGAAGGGCGCGGCCTCATGAGCTGGCGCGATCGCGTGCGTCGCTGGACCGCGTGGCCGATGCTCTGGAAGGAGTTTCTGCAGCTGCGGCGCGACCGCATCACGTTCGCCATGATGACCGGTCTGCCGGCGATCCAGCTCTTGCTCTTTGGCTACGCGATTCAGACCGACGTGCGCAAGCTGCCCACCGTGGTCGTGGATGACTCGCGCACGAGCGAAAGTCGCGCGCTCATTCAGGTGCTGGAGAACACCGACAACTTCAAGGTGATCGCCCGCGTTCCCGACCGGGTGGTGGCCAAACGCTGGATCGAGCGGGGCGCCGCGCGAGTGGCGCTGGTCATTCCGCCAGAGTATCAGCGTAATATCCGCGGCGGGCACACCGGCGTGGCGCAGCTGCTGATCGATGCCGCCGACCCACAGTCGAGCGGAGCGGCCATCTCCGGTGCCCAGCTCGCGGCCGCCGCGCGCTTGCAGCAACTGCTAGCGGCGCGTATCGCGGTGACGCCGCCGGTCGAGTTGCGCGTGCGCCCGTGGTACAACCCGGCGCAGAAGAGCGCCGTGTTCATCGTGCCGGGTATCGTGGGCATTCTGCTCACGATCACCATGACGCTCATCACCAGCACCGCCATCGTGCGGGAACGGGAGCGCGGCACGCTCGAGCAGCTCATCGTCACCCCGATTGGCAAGGCGAGCCTCATGCTCGGCAAGCTCGTGCCCTTCGTCATGGTGGGCTACGTGCAGATGACCGTGGTGCTGGTGCTCGGCGTGCTGTTCTTCAAGATCCCCATCGCCGGCAGCCTGCTGCTCCTCTACGCGCTCGCACTGGTGTTCATCGTGGCGAGCCTGGGCGTGGGGCTGCTGATCTCAACCGTCGCCAAGAGTCAGGTGCAGGCTATGCAGCTGAGCTTTTTCTTCATGCTGCCGAACATCCTGCTGTCGGGATACATCTTCCCTCGCGCGGCGATGCCGCTCCCGGCGCAGTATGTGGGGTTGGCGCTGCCGCTCACGTACTTCCTCGACATCCTGCGCGGCGTCCTGCTCAAGGGCGTTGGGGTCGGCGACTTGTGGCGGCAGCTCGTGGCGCTCTCGGCGGCGGCGGTGCTGCTCTTTACGGTGAGCGTGCGGCGGTTCTCCAAGACCTTGGATTGAGCTGACGTGGGTTTGAACAGATCACGCAGAGAAAAGGGGGAAAAAGAGAAATCCCCGGCGGCGCTCGGAGCGTGTCGGGGATTTCTCCCTTTCCCATTTTCTCTATGTGGTCAGTTCTCACGAATGCCCGCGCACGGCGTGTGGCCGATACGGCGCCTCGAGCAGTGCAATCTCCTCAGCGCTCAGCACCACATCCACCGCCGCGATGGCATCATCGAGCTGCGCCAGCTTGGAGGCGCCCACGATCGGCGCCGTGACGACGGGCTTCGAGAGCAGCCACGCCAGCGCGACCTGCGCCATCGGGATGCCGCGTCCTTCGGCAACGGTGCGCACGGCTTCGACGATCGCCCAGTCGTTCTCGTCTTCGTACAACGTGTGCCCGTAGGTGTCCGTCTCGGCGCGCGTGCTGGCGCT
Organism: Gemmatimonadaceae bacterium; assembly: GCA_019752115.1. Classification (NCBI taxonomy): domain Bacteria; kingdom Pseudomonadati; phylum Gemmatimonadota; class Gemmatimonadia; order Gemmatimonadales; family Gemmatimonadaceae; species Gemmatimonadaceae bacterium. Next base: position 127,963 of record JAIEMN010000003.1, on the reverse strand, counting down.
GCGGTCGGTGATCGAGCGACGGGTACCGGCCAGCAGGCCCCGCGCGAGCGGTGACCACGGGAGGGCACCGACCCCCTCGGCGAGGCAGAGCGGAATCATTTCCCGCTCCTCTTCGCGGTAGAGGAGGTTGTAGTGGTTCTGCATCGTGGCGAAGCGCGCAAAGCCCTTCGCGTCGCTCGTGCTGAGCGCTTTCGCGAACTGCCACGCCCACCCCGAGCTCGCGCCGATGTAGCGCACCTTGCCGCTCTGCACGAGATGATCGAGCGCGGCGAGCGTTTCCTCGATCGGCGTCTTGGGGTCGAAGCGATGGATCTGGTAGAGGTCGATCGTCTCGATGCCGAGCCGCTTGAGGCTCGCTTCGCACGCCTGCACGATGTGCTTCCGCGACAGGCCGGCCATGTTCTGTCCAGGTCCCATGGCGTGGAACACCTTGGTGGCGATCACGATCTCCTCGAGCCGGGCGTACTCGCGGAGGGCGCGCCCGGTGACCTCCTCGCTCACTCCCAGCGAGTACATGTCGGCGGTATCGAAGAAGGTGATGCCGGCTTCGACGGCCTTCTTGAAGAAGGGACGGGCCTCGGCCTCGTCGAGCACCCAGGGGCGCCAGGCGGAGGTGCCGTAGGTCATGCAGCCGAGGCAGATCCGGGAGACGGACATCCCGGCGGTGCCGAGGGTCGTGTAGCGCATGGGCCGAACCGGAAAAAGGCAGAAACAGGGACCTCGGGGTCCCGAATTGGGAACCGAACGGGCCGTACGTCGCTAGAATCTACGAAGCCTTTCGACCCTCAACTGGCCGCCGCATGCTGATCCGCCGTCCCGACGACATTCCGAGCTCCGAAATCACCCCGGAGTCGCTGTACCAGAACCGCCGCGCCTTCTTCGGCACCGCCGGCGCGATGGCGCTGGGGACGGTCCTGGCACCGGAGGCGCTCAAGGCGCTCAGTGCGACCGGGGCCGGCCAGGAGGAAAAGCCCAACTCGTACGACGACATTACGTCCTACAACAACTTCTACGAGTTCGGGACCGACAAGGAGGATCCGGCGCAGAATGCGCAGGGGTTCAAGACGACGCCCTGGTCGGTGACGGTCGAAGGGCTGGTGAAGAAGCCCCGGCCGTTCACGCTCGATGAGCTGATCGGCAAGCTGCCGGTGCAGGACCGCGTCTATCGCATGCGCTGCGTGGAGGCCTGGTCCATGGTGATCCCGTGGAACGGCGTGCAGCTGCGTGACGTGATCAACCGGTGCGAGCCGTTGCCGGGCGCCAAGTTCGTGGAGTTCACCACCCTGTTCGACCCCCGCCGCATGCCGGGGCAGAAGAGCCCGGTGCTCCCCTGGCCGTACAAGGAGGGGCTCCGGATGGATGAGGCGATGCATCCGCTCACCCTGCTGGCCACCGGGATCTACGGGAAGGCCTTGCCGCCGCAGAACGGCGCACCGCTCCGCCTGGTCACGCCGTGGAAGTACGGCTTCAAGGGGATCAAGTCGATCGTGAAGATCCGCTTCACGGACAAGATGCCCAACACGACCTGGAACGACGCCAACCCGAGCGAATACGGGTTCTACGCGAACGTGAACCCCACGGTGGACCACCCGCGCTGGAGTCAGGCCAAGGAACGGCGCATCGGTGAATTCCTCAAGAGGAATACGCTGATGTTCAACGGCTACGCCGATCAAGTGGCGTCGATGTACGCGGGCATGGACCTCCGGAAGAACTACTGATGCGGCGTTGGCTTCGGCCGGCGTTGTGGGTGCTGGTGATTGCCCCAATTCCGGTCATTGTGGCCTTTTTCTTCCTGGGGCAGTTGGGCGCGAATCCGATTCGCGAAGTCGAGCACATGACCGGCGAGTGGGCCCTCCGCTTCCTCGCGGCGTCGCTGGCCATCACCCCCCTGATGCGGATCACGGGGGCGGGGTGGCTCGTGGCCGAACGCCGTTTCCTGGGGCTCGCCGCCTTCTTCTGGGCGTTGGGGCATCTGCTGGTCTACACGGTCCTCGACTGGTTCTTCGACTGGGCCGAGATCTGGAAGGACATCCTGAAGCACTGGTACGTGACGCTCGGGATGCTGGCCTTCCTGCTGCTGATTCCGCTGGCGTTGACCTCCACGAAGGCGTCGATTCGCCGCCTCGGCGGCAAAAGATGGACTCGACTTCATCAGCTGGTCTACGTGAGCGTGGCGGCCGCCTGCCTGCATTTCTTCTGGGCAGTCAAGAAGGACCGAAGCGAGCCGATCCTATATGCATCGGTCGTCGCTGCACTCCTCGCCTCCCGGTTGGTGTGGCGAGGAGGGCGGCGACCGTCGGTGCGTACGACACCTGGGAATGCGGCGACGGAGCCGACGGGGTGACGACGGACCGGGCGGCCCCGACTTTCGTCGTGGGGCAGCCTTCCCTGGACGTCACTCGACATGCCCCTCGCGACCGACGCCACCGTGCGTCGACCCGAACAACCGACTGAGCCGGAAGCACCGAGCGCGCCGCGAGGCGATGCGACGGTGCGTGCTGTGGTATTCGGGCACCGGCCGGATCGGATGCTGCTCGGGGGGCTCATTGGCTATGGTGCACTCCTGACGGCGTGGCTCGCGTCGGGGCGCGAGACCAGCGCGGTGGTGCGCGGCGCGAGTGCGCTGCTGCTCCTGCCGCTGGTGCTGGCCGCCGTCACGCTCGCGCTGCACGCGAGCCGAGAACTTGCCCTCGATCGCGGCACGCGCCGCTTCTGGCGGATCGCCGCCGCGGCGATCGCCCTCCTCCCCATTGAACTGTTCCGGGATGTGCTGGGCGGTGCCAACTGGCCCATCGGGCTCGCCGGCCCGCTGACCCTCGCCGGTCCGCTGCTCTTCCTCGCCGCGATGTGCTGCCTGCCGAGCGCACCGCGCCGTGGCATCGATCGACTGCGTCTCGCGCTCGACGTTGTCACCGTGGCCGCCGGCGGCGCGCTGCTCACGTGGTACACCGTAAGCGAGACCACGCTCTCGGACGTGGCGCGCGCCCGGTACGCACTGCTCCATGTCGAAGCCGTGCTCGATGTGGTGGTGATCGTGGTGCTGGCCGCCTTCTGGCGGCGCACGGTACTGCAGCATCGCGCCAACGTGCTGGTGCTGTTGGCTGGCGTGTTCGTCGTGCAGTTCTTCGGCCACGTTGCCGCCGCGGCTATCCAGCAGGATGGGGCGATCGGCGTGATGCAGGTCGTGAGTCCGGTGGCGATGGTCATGCTCGCCGCGGCCGGCTGGCTCGCCAGCGCCACCGTATTGCATCGCGAACTGCGCCCGGTGTCCAAACGCGTGGACCTCGCGACCACCGCCATTCCCTTCGCGGCCGCGCTACCCGGCGTCGTGCTGCTGACGAGGCATGTGCTCGATGAATCGAGCCCGTCGCTCACCGTGCTCCTGCTGGGGGCGCTGGTGCTCATGGGGCTGGCCTTTGCCCGCCAGTGGGCGGTGACGCGCGAGGCGGTGAGCCTGCTGACCGAAAGCGCGGCCCGCGAGAACGAGGCCCGCTTCCGCGCCCTCGTGCAGCACTCGAGCGACGTCATCATCATCGCCGATCCCGACGGCACCATTCGCTATGTGAGCCCCTCCATGGCCACGGTGTTCGGTCATGATCCGGCGCGCCTGTCGGGAACGTCGCTGTTCGACCTGCTGCACGACAACGACCGCAAGGTCGCGCAGGCGTTCCTCGCGGAGCTGACGCGGGTGCAGTACCGCCCCGAGGCGGCGTCGCCGGGAGTGCTCAAGCGCGAATGGCGCCTGCGCCACGCGAGTGGTGGGTGGATGACGGTGGACAACGTCGGCACCAACCTGATGAGCGAGCCGGTAATCAACGGGCTCGTGCTCAACACGCGCGACGTGACCGAGCAGAGCCAGATCAAGCAGCAGTACATGCACCAGGCGTTTCACGATCCGCTCACCGATCTCGCGAACCGCTCGCTGTTCCTGTACCAGGTAGGGCACGCGCTCGCGCGGAGCATGCGCCATGGCAATCACGTCGCCGTGCTCTTTCTGGACCTCGACAACTTCAAGAATGTGAACGACTCGCTCGGCCATGTGGTCGGCGATCGTCTGCTGGTGGACGCCGCGCGGCGCCTGTCGCTCTGCGTGCGCGATACCGATCTCATTGCGCGTCTGGGTGGCGATGAGTTCGCGGTGCTCGTGGAAGACTGTGCCAATGACGAGGATGTGTTCGTCGTGGCGGATCGCATTCACACCGCCTTGCAGCGCCCGTTCACCTTGAGCGGCAAGGAAGTGTTCGTGAATGCCAGCATCGGCATCGCGCGCGCCTCTCAGGGCGAATCGAGCGACGATGTGGTGCGCAACGCCGATGTGGCCATGTACGTGGCCAAGACCCGCGGCAAGGGACAGGTCGCAATGTTCGAGCCGGCCATGCACAAGGCGGCGCTCGACCGCCTCGTGGTGGAGGCGGGTCTGCGCATGGCGATCGATCGTGAGGAGTTCTTCCTGCAGTATCAGCCCATCGTGGAGCTCACCACCGGGCAGATCATCGGTGCCGAGGCCCTCGTGCGCTGGATCAGCCGCGATCGCGGGCTCGTGTCGCCCATGACGTTCATCCCCATCGCCGAGGAAACGGGGCTGATCGTGCCGCTCGGGCGCTGGGTGCTGCGCCGTGCCTGCCGTGAGGCGCAGAAGTGGACCCGCGAGCGCAACCAGGCGCTGCGCATCACCGTCAACCTCTCCGGCCGCCAGCTGCAGGACGCCGCGATCGTGGAGGACGTGGCAAGCGCGCTCGAGGAGTCGGGGCTCGATCCGTCGCAGCTGACGCTCGAGATCACCGAAAGCATGCTCATGCAGCACACCGACGTCTCGATGACCCGGCTCACGGCGCTCAAGGCGCTCGGCGTGTCGCTGGCTATCGATGACTTCGGAACCGGTTATTCTTCCCTGAGCTATCTGCAACGCTATCCGGTCGACATCCTGAAGATCGACAAGGCGTTCGTGGATGTGATCGACAAGGGAGGCGATGGACCGGTGCTCGCGAGCGCAATTGTGGCGTTGGGAGAAACGCTGCGGATGAATACGGTGGCCGAAGGGATCGAGACCGAGGCGCAGCGCGCCCATCTCATCTCCCTCGGCTGCGAGCTCGGTCAGGGCTACCTGTTCTCGCGTCCGGTGGACGCCGAGGATTTCTGGGAGCTGCTGGCTACGCGGGGCGCCAAGGCGCCGTTCGTCGCGCGCAGTAAGTACGCTGCGTAAGGGCGGCGCGACGGCGCGCCCGATCACGGCGTCAGCCCCGGTGACCCGGCATGACGCGTTTGTGGTGTCCGCGCCCGGGCTTGCTCCGCTCGTGGCCAGCGAGGTGTCGGCGATCGGTCTCACGCCTCGCGAGGTGACGCCCTCGGGCGTTTCGGTCTCGGTTGATGACGCGGGGCTCTTTGCGCTCAATGCGCAGCTACGGATCGCCTCGCGGGTGATCGTGCGGCTCGCCGAGTTTCCGGCGCGCGACTTCGCCTCGCTCGAGAAGCAGGCGGCGCGCGTCGCGTGGACGCGGGTTATTGCGGCGGGATCGTCGGTGCGCCTGCGGGTGACCTGCCGCAAATCGCGGCTGTATCACTCCGATGCGGTGGCGGAGCGTGTCGCGCGCGGCATCACCGGTGCGGTCGCGAATGTTTCGGTGACGACGAAGGCACGTCCCGACGAAGACGATGAGGCGGACGACGCCCCCAGTCAGCTCATTGTGGTGCGCTTCGAGCGTGACGTGTGCACGATCAGCGCCGACAGTTCGGGGGAGCTGCTGCATCGCCGCGGCTGGCGACAGGCCGTGGCCAAGGCGCCGCTGCGCGAAACGCTGGCCGCGGCGATGCTGGCCGGCATGGGCTGGCGTGGCGAGCGGGCGCTGGTCGATCCCTTTGGCGGGTCCGGGACCATCGGCATCGAGGCCGCACTGATCGCGCGCAGCATCGCGCCGGGGCTGTCACGCGGTTTCGCGATGGAGCAATGGCCGGGCGCCGACGCCGCGCGCTTCGCGGCCGCCCGCGCCGCCCTCCGCACCGCGGTACGCCCCAGCGCGGGCGTGCCGATCGTCGTGCGCGATCGCGATGCGGGCGCCGTCACCGCCGCGCGGGCGAACGCCGAGCGCGCCGGCGTGGCCGCGGACCTGGTGATTGAGCAGGAGCCGCTGTCCACGCTGGATCTCGCGGCCATCGCGCCGCACGGCCTGCTGTTGACGAATCCGCCCTATGGCCTGCGCGTCAGCGACGGCACCGATCTGCGCGGGCTCTTCGCGCGGCTCGGCGACGTGTTGCGCGCCGGCGGACGCGGGTGGCAGCTGGGCCTGTTCATGCCGGCCGACAAGGCGCTGTTGGGCCAACTCAAGCTCCGCACCACCTCCAAGTTCCGCAGCTCGAACGGGGGCATCGCCGTGGAGCTGTTGGCGACGACGTAAGTTGCTCCGCGCGGCCGTCAGGCCCGGAAGTAATCGCCGCGCCAGTTCTTGATCGCCTGCTTGATCTCCTTCTGCGTCATCGACGGATTCGCCAGCACCTTGTTGACCAGCTCCGGCAGCTCGGCGTCCGACGCGAAGCGCAGCGCGATGTAGTGACGCGGGGAAAAGGTTGATTCAGCCTTCGCGGCAATCTCTGCCGGCAAGAGCTTCGCGTAGCGCAGCTGCTCTTCGAGGCGGATCAAGCGGTCCTGGACGCGCAGCGGAGACAGACGCGTGACCGCCACGAGCCCCGTGATCGCGAGCGCGCCCACCAGCGCGTACGCCGTATCGTTGCCCGGATTACTGATCAGGCGCTTCACCGTCCACACGAGGTAGATGAGCGAGATCGGACTCGTGAAGTAGTGATACGCGGGCGTGAACTGCGCGTGATTCTTATACGACTGGCCGGAAGGTGCCATGGTATTTCTCTCGTCAGGAGTGGGTGGCGAGGAGCGTGTCGATCAGATGCACTGCCAAGCGGAACCGTTCATCCCATGATCCGCTCACAACCTGAACCGGCGCACCAAGACGCGCCAGCGTGTCCACGAACAGCTGCTGCACCTCGTCGCGACGGTCGCCCCGGTCGCGGATGCCATCATGCACCCAGGGGACATCGATATCGAGCAGCAGGTACAGCGCCGGTCGCCGCTCCACCGCCGCTTCTTCGATGAACTGCGGGCAACGTCCGAAGTAGTGGTGGCAATAGGTGACGGTACTGATCAGATCCGTATCCTGAATCAGCAGGCGATGACCGGCCTCGTTGGCCCGCGCGATGTAGCGGTCCTCGAGGGCCATCTGCCCCTTCGCGATGGGCCCATGATCCCGGAAGTCGAGCGGTGCGCCTTTCTGGGCGGCGTACTCCCGCACGAACTCCGGCACGGTAAGTACACCGTAGTGCGCGGCGAGCTGGGCGGCGAGGGTCGTTTTTCCTACCGACTCGGAGCCGGTGAGGACGACGCGCGTCGGGGGTGTCATCGGAGGCGCCCGTGTGGGGGATGGGTCGTTGTCTCGCACAGAGGCACAGAGCCCACAGAGATGTCACAGAGAAAAACAATGGTTGTTCTCTGTGTCACCTCCGTGCGCGTTGTGCCTCTGTGCGAGACAACGACCCGTCCGCTCATACAGAGCCCTCCGCAGCGCGCGCCGAGCGCCCCCACTGCACGTAGCCGAGGATCGCGAGGCCGAGGAAGACCGTGTAGAGCACGGCGGTGAGCGGCAGGTGCCGGTTGATGAACAGCCCGATGTACACCACATCCACCGCGATCCACAGCAGCCAGTTCTCCAGCAGTTTGCGCGTCATCATCCACTGCGCCACGAGGCTGGTCGCCACGAGCGCGGCGTCGAGATGCGGCATGGCGGCGCCCGGGAGGCGCTTGGTGATGCTGCTGAGCGTAAACCAGGTCACCACCGCGATCACCACGAGGATGCCCCAGAGCCGCGTGGAAGTCCGGGTGACCACGACCGCTTCGTGCTGGGGGCCGCCGCGGAGCCAGTGATACCAGCCATAGAGCGACAGCACGAAATACACGACCTGCAACCCCGTGTCGCTGTAGAGCCCTGTGCGCGCGAAGACCACCATGTAGAAGACGGCGTTGAGCACCCCGAGCGGCCAGCTCCAGATGTTCTCGCGCGTCACCAGCCACACGTTCAGCACGCCCGTGATGAACCCGAACAGCTCGGCGCACGAGGACCCGTGGGCCGTGAGCCAGGTGCAGAGGGCGTCGTACAGGCCGAGGAGGCTGGTCATAGGCAGGGAAGCTAATTACCGTTCGGGCACATGACCGGGGTGCCGGCGCCGCCAGTGAGCGCAGGCTGAGAAAACACCCGCAGAACCTGATCCGGTTCGTACCGGCGTAGGGAGTCCAACGATGCTACATCGCATGCACGCGCGCCTCGGGCGCGCGCTGCGGCGTCGTCTGAGCCATGGCTCAGCGGCTGCCGCGCTCTTGGTGTCCGCCAGTTCGTCGCTCAGCGCGCAGATCCGTCCGGACTCGGCCGCGGCCGACAGTGCCAAGGCCGCCGCTCGGAAGATCGAAGGCGTTTTGGTCCAGGCCATCCGCGCCGGCGAGGCTGCGCCGATCGCGCAGAAGACCATTACCAAGGCCGCCATCGAGCAGCGGCACTTTGGGCAGGACGTGCCCCAGCTGCTGATGAACGCCGCACCGTCGATGACGTCGCATACCGAAACGGGCACGCTCTGGGGGTACAGCTACCTCCGCCTGCGTGGCCTCGATCAGACGCGCATCAACATCACGATCGATGGCGTGCCGCTCAACGATCCCGAAGATCAGGTGCTGTACTTTGCCAACTTCGCGGACCTGATGAGCAACGTGCAGAGCGTGCAGGTGCAGCGTGGCGTCGGGACCAGCACCGCCGGCACCGCCAGCTACGCGGGCTCGATCAACTTCGAGACCACCCCGGTGGCGCGTCGCGGCCGCAGTGGCGATGCCGAGCTGCAGATCGGATCCTTTGGCGCCCAGCGTGCCACGGTGGGTTTCAACACCGGGCTCACGGCGAATGGCTTCGCCGCCTATGGCCGCGTGAGCGCCCTCCGCACGAACGGCTATCGTGATCATTCGGGTGTCATGGGGCGCAGCGGCTTCCTCGGGGCGGGCTGGTTCGGCAAGCAGGACATCGTGAAGCTCACCGCGCTGGTCGGGCTCCTCGCCGACACGCTCTCATACACCGGCGCCACCAAGGCCGAACTTGCGAAAAATTGGCGCTACAATCCCCTCGGTGTGGATGAGCGCGACAAGTTCGGCCAGCAGATGGTGAGCCTGGCCTGGTCGCACGCCCTCACGAACGGCGGCACCTTCAACACCACGCTCTACCGCAACTCTGCGGCCGGCAGCTACGACTATTTCGATGGTCCCGATCGCTACCGGTTCAATCTGCAGCACTCGTGGTACGGCGCCACGAGCGCGCTCAACGTGGAGCGTGGCGACTGGGCGCTGCACACGGGCGTGAACGCCAACACGTATCGGCGCTATCACCGTGGCTACCTCCAGCCGAGCACCACGCTGTACGACAACAACGGCGAGAAGCAGGACGCGAGCGCGTTCGCCAAGGTGACCCGCACCGCGGGCAAGGCGGCGCTCTTCCTCGACCTGCAGGGGCGCGTGGCGCACTTCGCCTACAACCCCGATGCGAACGCCAACATCACCGGCCCGAGCATCACCTGGCGCTTCTTCAACCCGCGCGCCGGCGTGACGTATCAGCTGGCGCCTGGCCTCTCGGCGTTCGCGAGCTACGGCCGCACCACGCGTGAGCCGGCGCGCAGCGATCTGCTCGCGGGTGACGATGATCTCAACAGTTCCAACTTTGCCGACTACGGCGACTTCACGCGCGTGAAGCCCGAGCGCCTCGGCGATACCGAGATCGGTCTGACGCTCAAGCGGTCCACACTCGACCTCTCGGCGAATGTGTACAGCATGGACTTCACGAACGACATTGCGCGCATCGGCGCGCCCACGGCGAGCGGTTCCATCCTGCGCCGGAATGTCGGGGCCAGCTACCGCCGTGGCCTCGAGGTCGATGCGGCCTATCGCGGCATCCGGCACGTCCTGCTTGCTGGCAACGCCACCTGGAGCACGAACCGCATCAAGCAGTTCACCGACTCCTCCCGCGGCACGCCGGTGGTGCGCCGCAACGTGGAGCCGCTGCTCACGCCGCGCTTCATCTCGTCGCACCGCGTCGAAGTCATGCCCACCACGGCCACGATGTTCGGCCTCGAAGGGCGCTACCAGAGCCGCGCCTTCCTCGACAACACGTCGAGCCCGGACCGCGTACTCCCCGACTACTACACGGTGGACGCCACCGCCCGCTACACACTGGGTCGCACGACGTTCACGCTGCGCGGCCAGAACCTCGGCGACACCCGCAAGTTCGCGAGCGGGTCGGTGTCGGGGTCGGGAAAGGTGCGGTACTTCATCCTGCCGGCGCGGGCGCTGTTCCTGACGGCGTCGTTTGACTTCTGAGCGGCGATGGGCGCCCGCGGCAGATCTGTGAGCTGCTTAATGGTGTGCTGTACCTGATCTGCGGAGGGGCGGAGCAGCGGAGGAACGGAGTTTCGAGATGGTCGTTCTCCGTTGCCCCGTTGCTCCGCCCCTCCGCAGATCAGGCACAGCCATCTCGCCGATCGCCACAACAGGCAGTAGCGTCAACGAATGAACATCAAGGCAATTCTCGCATCCCTGCTGCTCCTCCCCACCGCGGCCCAGGCCCAGCCCCTTCGCCCGCAGGTTGACGCCTGGCGGCGCGCGCATGAGCGCGAGATTCTCGACGAAGCCTTCGCGCTCTTCGCCATTCCCAATGTGGCGAGCAATCAGGACGACATCGCCAAGAATGTCGCCTTCCTGACGCAGGCGTTCGCCAAGCGCGGCGTGGCGCTCACCACGCTGCGGGCACCGAGCGGCGGGAGCCCGGCGCTGTTCGGCGAGCTTCGTGTGCCGGGGGCCACGCGCACCGTGGTGTTCTACGCGCACTATGATGGCCAGCCCGTGGCCGGTGGCGGGTGGGATGCCGATCCGTTCGTGCCCGAGCTGCGGCGCTACAAGAACAGCGTGGCGCAGGAGGCGGCGCCGCTGCCGGCCAAGGGTGACACGATCGATCCCGAGCTTCGCATTCGCGCCCGGTCGGCGAGCGACGACAAGGGGCCCATCATCGCCATGCTCGCCGCGCTCGATGCCATGAAGGCGGCCAAGCGCAGCGCGACGGTGAATGTGAAGTTCTTTCTCGAGGGCGAAGAGGAAGCCGGTTCGAATCACCTGGGCGAGCTGCTCAAGACGTACAAGAACCAGCTCACCGCCGACGCCTGGCTCTTCTTTGACGGGCCTACCCATGTGAGTGGCCGCCCGCAACTCGTGCTGGGCGTGCGCGGCGTCATGGGCGCCGACATCACCTTCTACGGCGCCAATCGGGCGCTGCACAGCGGCCACTACGGCAACTGGGCGCCCAATCCGGCCGTGCTCGCGGCGCAGTTCGTGGCGAGCATCCGCGATGTGGATGGGCGCATCAGGATTGCCAACTTCTACGACGACGTGCCGGCCATCAGTGCGAGCGACAAGCAGCTCGCCGCCGCGCTGTCGGTTTCCGATGACAGCGTGCGCACCTCGCTCGGCCTGGCGCACACCGAAGCCAACAACGCTCCGCTCGGCGAGCGCATCATGTACCCCGCGCTCAACGTGCGCGGCATTCGCGCCGGCAACGTGGGTACCGGCGCGGCCAACGCCGTGCCCACCAGCGCCAGCGTCTCCCTCGACTTCCGCCTCGTGCCAAACCAGCAGCCGGCGCGCATCAAGCAGCTGCTCGAGGCGCATCTGGCGAGTCTGGGCTACACCGTCACGCGTGATGTGAACGCGGCTGCCAAGAGCACCGACCGCTCCAAGCTCGTGTCCATCACCTGGGACGAGGGCTACACCAGCGTGCGCGTCGCGAGTACGCTGGCGCCGGTGCAGGCGGTGAAGCGGCTCATGACGAGTGCGTACGGCGTGGAGCCGTTCACGATGCCCATTCTGGGTGGCTCCCTCCCGCTCTTTCACTTCGTGGAGCAGCTCGGCGCGACGGTGATTACGGTGCCCACGGTCAATGCCGACAATTCGCAGCACGCGCCGAACGAGAACCTGTGCGTACGGAATCTGTGGGACGCGATCGCGGTGATGGCCGAGCTGATGACCGGGCTGGGGAAGGAGTGGCCGGGGGCGCTGCGGTAGGCGTTCGCCTACCGCGCCACCGTCGCCCGCTCCAGCGTCGCCTTCCCCGGTGCCCGCACCCAACTCAAATACAGCACGCCCCCGGGCCCAAAGCCTACCAGTGTGCGGTCCTTGGGTAGCTGCACCCGTTCTACGAGCGCGCCCTCCCGGTTCACCACGTCGTACAGCAGGCCGTTCTTTGCATCCTTGGAGGTGCTGGGGAGAATCCAGAGATTCCCCTCGTAATCGGCCCGCACCTGCCCCTGCCGCACCGGCGGGTAGTAGTCCGGCAGTTCACTCGGCTCCACGAACTCGTTCGACTGCGGAATCGAGAACTGACTGGGCGGCGCGGGAGGCAGCTTGGCCACCCGCTCGGCGTCGGCCTTTCGCACCGAGTCGATGATGGCCTGCTTGTCTTCCTTGGTGATGCGCCGCCAGTCGAAGGGGAGCCGTGGTCCGCTCGTGCGCTTGCCGTCGGGGGCGATGAGGTCCACGTGATAGTCCTGCCCGCGCACGATGGCGATGGTGCCGTCGGGCAGGAGCGTCCACTCGTCGGACACGGGGAGCGGATTGATCATGCGCCGCGAGAACGCCATGTTGCTCGTCGAGATGAAGACGCTCTTGGGCGCCGAAATCTTGAGAAACGCCACCGAATCCACGCTGCGCTTGTCGAAGTCCATGCGCAGAATGGGCGCCGAATCGGGCTCCGTGGTCACCCGTCGGCTGTTCCCGCCGGTGAATTCGAAGCCGTCGTTGCTGTTGCGCCGGATGCCGCGATAGAACAGGCGCCCCTTGGCATCGAACTGCGAGGCGCCGTACTGGCTGGACGCGATCAGAAACATGTCGCTCGCCCGCACCGGGGCCATCACGCGCGCAAAGGTGCCGGCACCGTCGATCACGAGGAACGCCTGCGAGTCGAGATCGATGAACAGGGTCGAGTCACCCTGATAGGGAATCAGGGAGCCGTTCGCCGTCCGCAGTCCGTAGGGGTTGGGGGAATTGCTGCTCGTGTCAGCAATGATGCGCGCCTGCTGCAGCGACTTGTCGTAGACCACCAGCTGCCGCCGCTGCACGTCGTTCACAATGACGCTGCCGTTGGGCAGGTGGCGCACACTCGACACATCGGTGAGCCGTGTGGTGTCGGCCGACTCCTTCGAGGCAAGCTGCCGCACGGGAATGGGGACGCGACTGGTGGTCACGCGCGTCTCGAGACTGTCCTGGGCACCGGCGGTAGCCGCCAGCGCGACACTCGCCAGCGCCGCACTCGCCACAAGTACCAGAGTGATTCGCATGGTGGGCCTCAGAAGAAGAAGAACGCGAACTCACTCCCCGACTGCCCACTCTTGAGCAGTTCGAGATAGCGCGGCTCGAGCTGTTGCAGGATCTGCGAGTTGAGCACGCGCAGCTGCCCCTTCGTGAGCAGCTTGCGCACGTTGGGGGTGGCGAGGATGAGGTAGTCGATCACGACCTCGCGGGCCGCCACGAGCTTTCGCTGGGCGTCGGCCTTGTCGTACTCCTTGGGGAGCGCCGCCAGATACTTGGCAGCCGGCGTCCACGCCGAATCGACGAGGCGGGTGTAGCGGCGGCTCATGGTGGCCAGGCTGTCGGCCTGTCGTCGCGTGAGATGGATCTGCTCGCCCACCTGCAGCAGGCGCGACATCACGTTCGGGAAGAGCTGTGGGCTCATCTGACGCACGGCGGCTTCGGTCATCTTGGCGCCCGCCCGGGTGCGGCCGCGGGCGAGCTGCTGACTGAGATTCTGCCAGTCACGCGTGGGGGCGAGGTCCACGTTGACCCGCATGGTGAGAATCGCGGGCGCCCGCGAGGTCACCTGCTGCACGCGCGTGGCGCCGAAGCGCTGGTTGACGTCGTAGCGGAAGCTGTTGGTCGCCGCGTTGAAGCCACGCACATAGAGCAGTGACTGGTCCACGAAGGGCGCTTGCCCCCAGCCCTTGAGCTTCTCGCTGCCATTCAGCAGCAGATCGGCGGCCGCCAACGGATTGGAGAGCGTGAACGAGAGCGTGGTGCGCTGCGGCAGCCGGATACGCGATGGATTCAGCGTGATGTTGAGCGACGAGTTGGCCGCGGTCCACGGCCCTTCGCAGCTGTTGCGATCAGCCAGCTTGCCCAGCTGGCTCCGGAGGCACTTCCGGGCAGCCCTCGAGCCGTTGTCGAGCAGCGCCTGCATGCCGGCCCCGAGCGCCGCATCCGTCGTACCACCCGGCGCATACACAAAGGCGCGATCGTTGGCGCGGCCGTCGCCGTTCACATCGCCGCTGATCATGGGCGTGAAGCGCTGCCCCGAGCTCAAGCGCCCATTCCATGTGAGCGTGACGAAGTTCTTCACGTTCCACGTGAGCTGGTACGAGAGATCGTGCCGCGGGGTCGCGCCGGTATTCCAGGCAATCGCCAGCGGATCGCCGGCCGTGTTGCTGAAGCCGCGATACTGCTGGGTGAGATACAGATAGCTGTAGCCGGCCGACCAGCGGAACGTGGGCGTGTTGAAGGTGAAGGGGGAGATATTCACCGTGAACTGTCCACTCTGCGAGCGCAGGTCCGAGCGCTGCTGTTGCACGCTGTTGAAGGCCGTGCTGATCCGAGCGTCGCGCGAGGCGATGAGGCCGCTGGCGGCGTCGATGCTGGTGGGCGCCACGTAGATCGGTCGTCCGGCTTCCCCGGCGAGCGCAAACTGCGGCTGCGCGCGGAAGTTGAGATCCACGAAGTCGGGCTGACTCAGGTTGAGCGCATACTGCACGTTCGCGGTGAGGTTGTAGCGGTTCCCCCACACGAGCCCGTTCCAGCTCAGGTTGCTGCGCCAGCTCCGTTCCTGCGTGTACTGCGGCCCGAACAGCGTGACGCTCGGCGCGCTGTTCGCGAAGAGCGAGCCACTCGTGCCATCGGCGCAGCTGCCGGCCACACCGTTCGGGTTGGCCAGAAGCATATCCCAATCGGCGATGGGCGTGGCCGCGCCCGTACACACGAGCTGCTGCTGCGACCCCGGCAACCCCGTGTTCGCGATGGCACCGGAGACGAGATCGGGCCCGCGCATGTTCTGAAAGAGCCCGAAGCCGCCGCGAATGGTGGCGCGCGGGCCGCTGAAGAACCCGTCGGCAAAGGAGATCTGCGGCGCCGTACCCATCAGCCAGGAGAAGCCGAGGCGTGGGCTCAGATAGAGGCGGTTCGGCACCAGTGTATTGGCAACGCCGAAGGCGCTCGCGATCGCGGCATTCTCGGCGGGGCGGTCGAGGAACGTGTTCCCATCCAGGCGCACGCCGTACTGCAGTTGCAGGTCCTTGGTGGGGCGGAAAGCGTCACCCAGCGCCACGGCACCCACCAGCGCGCGCCCGGTCTGCGACACCGTGTTGAGGTTGCGCGAGAAGCTCGACGCGCGGCCGACCGCCAGATCATCGAGCGACTGATAAGTGTAGCGTCCGAACAGATTCGTGGCACGCTCCGAGCCGGCCCGATCGAGGCGCAGTTCGGTGATCAGCTTGAGACGATGCTTGTTGTTGTTGCTGATCCACGACAGCATGTTGCGGCCGCTGAGCGACAGCTGGTCGTTGGTGCCCGCATTACTCCCGCCGCCAAAGGTGAGCGAGCGCGTGGCGCTCGAGCCATCGGCGAGGGTGCTGGTGACCAGCACGGTGCCGGCGGGGAGCTCGAGGAACGGATCGGTGCGCTGATGCGACCCCGACACGCTGAACATCGACTCCGTGAGAACGCCGTTGTTGAAGTAGTTGGTGTGCCGCAGCTGCGAGCCGCCGCTCAGACTGCGCGATCCTGACAGCGCGGTGGAGGTCTGCAGGGCAAAGGCGTTCTGCGGCCCCGCGTCGGTATAGGTCCCGTTGAACGCAAGGTTGAACGCCTGCCCGCTCGTGGGTGATTTGGGCGCCCAGTCAAAGGTGCCCAGCAATGAGGCATTGGTGCGCGGCGACGTGCGCCCGACATCGCTCACCGTGAGCGGCAGGCCGAGCTGCGACAGAATGCTGCGCAAGCGCTGCGCCGAGTCGGCGGCGACGCCATTACTCTGGAAGACCTGCGGGGAGCTGGTGAGCAGCGTGGGAAGGCGCGTGTCCCGTCGATCGAACTGGAAGGAGACGTTGTAGAAGTCCTTGTCCATCACGAACGGACCGGCGAGCCGGCCGCCAATGGAGGCAAACGAATACGCGTTCGCGCGCCCCACCGCGTCGTTGAATTGCCCCTGCGGCGCGTTGAAGACGCCGCTCATGGTGCGGTTGATGTAGTTGTTGCCGCTGAAGGTGGTGATGGCCACCTGCGCGCCACTGAACCCGCCGTTCGCCACGTCGTAGCCGGTGCGGACCGTCTGCCCCACCGCGGCATCGCGCGGAATGGTGGAGAGCCCTGCCTGTTGCCCGTTGAGCGACGCGTTGTTCTGCGACGGATCGAGACCAAAGATGGAGAAACGATCGGGGTTGCCGTCGACGCCGGGGATGAGCTGCACGCCGGGGGTGCTGGCGGCGAGCGCGGCGAGGTTGCCGGCCTGCTCGGGGGTGACGCTCGTGTTGGAGACGAATCGGTCACCACCCGTCACATCGCCCATGAAGTCCTGCCGCGGCGGCGGCGCCTTCGCGGCGTTCGCGGTGGTCTGCACCGCGGCCAGCGTCTGCACATTGGAGAGCTTGATGTCGGCAATGAGGACTTCTTCGTCGGCCACGCGCTTCACTTCGATGCGCTGCGGTTGATAGCCGAGGGCGGCGAAGGAGAGCCAGTAGTCGCCTTCCCCGTTGGGATAGGTGATGGAGAAGCGCCCATCGCGATTGGTGCGCGTCTGCTTGGTGATGCCGCCGAAGTACGACACGGCGGTGATCTGTGCATTGAAGATCGGCGCGCCGTCGGCGCCCACAACGCGACCCCGAATGACGTCAGCCTGTTGCTGGGCCGCCGCTGCGCGTGGGGTCAGGGCGAGGGTGCACAGCGCGAACACGAGGGCGACGTGCCGGAGCAGGGCCGGCCACCGGGGCACACCACGACCATTCATCGATTGACCTCAATGGGGCGGGGGAATGCGTCAGACTGCGACGCGGGTCGTCCCTCGTCAAATGCCCGGGGACGCGCGATGCTTACACACGCGGGATGAGAGTGATCCCGCGCACAAAGGGTTGGCTGACGAGCTGAACGGTGCGTGGATGCGACTGATCAACTGGAGGGGCATGCAGACGTGGCACGCGACACTCGGGCGCGTGGGACACGTCGCGTCTGCCGTGCTCGTGTTCGTGTCGGTCGCCGCCGCGCAGCCGGTCTCCCTCGCCACTGCCCGCATCTCCGCCCGCCGGGTCTGCGGCACCCCACCCGCCGGCGACTCCGCGCTGCTCGCGGTGCATCTGCAGCTGCGGGCGCTCATGACGCAAACCGCCGAGGCGTTCCGCGCGCCTGGCGTGCGCGCCGAGGTGCTGCGGTACGAGCGCGAGCGGGCCTACGATCGCGGCCCAACGCTGGTACGGCACTTCGCGCTCACGCGCGAGGCGCGCATGGCGGCGCCACCCTTCGAGGCGTGGCCGGCCGACAGTCTCGCGCGGTATGGCTACGTGCGCGACGAAGCGAATGGGACGGCCTTCCACGCTCCCGATCTCGCGACCATGGCGTCGGACGCGTTCGTGGCCACGCACTGCTACGCGGTCCGTCGCGCGCTTACACGCGACGGAGTGCGCTGGACGGTCGACATCACCCCCGTCACACCGCCGGCACCGCAACGCGCCGAGGTGGCGGCCACGTTCTTCGCGACGGGTGATCCGCTCCGCCCCGATTCGCTGCGCTTCTGGTACGACGGCCTGCCCGCGTTCATCGCGCGCGACGCCGCCACCGGTGCGCTGCGCTTTGCCGTGGGGCACGATGGCCTGCCGCTCATCCGCGACTGGTCGCTCACGATGCCCATCCTCGGCGCGCCTGGCACCAAGAGCGCCGATGGTCTCGCGCGCACCACCTACACACGCGAGCGCGTCGCGGTGCTCGGTCTCAAGGACGTGGGCGGCGTGACGATGCGCGTCACGCGAGGCGCAGGCCGCACGGGTGACGACTCCACGGTATACGCGCAATCGCTCGCCAGCACGCGCATCGCGCTGCGTGCCTCAACCGACGTACTGGCGGCCATGGCGGGAGCAACGGTGACGGTCACCGGGGCCAACGTGCGCGCCGCGCTCAGCGCGCGAGGAGACGTTGACCTCGGCGTGCTGCTGCCTGGTCGCTATCAGCTGGCGATCGCCGTGCCCAAGGCGCGCGACACCACACCATGGACACTGGCGATCGATGTGCCGGAACGCGTCGCCGAGGCCCTGGCGATTGTGCTACGCGACGAGTCGCTGGTCGATCACCTCTGCGGGCCACAGGTTCGGCGCGACGGATTGGCCGCGATTGCCGGTACGGCCGAGGATTCCGCGGGGCGCGTCGTGGCCACGCCGGTCGAGGCGCGCTGGATTGCGAGCGCGCGCATCCCGCCCGGTACGCGCGGGTCGCGGTTGATGGCGATGCGCGAGACCGTCCGCGATACGAGCGATGCCGCGGGCCGCTTCGTGCTGTGCGGGGTGCCGCGAACGACGCTGACGGTGCGGGCGGATAGCACGAGCCACATGGGGGCGCAGCTGGTCGAGCTTCGCGAGCGGACGCCGGTGCGCGCCGTGACGCTCCGCGTCGCACCGATCCGGCGATAACGGTCGCTACCTCGTCGCGCTCTTCCCCATCCGGCACTTGTCCGAGCAATACCGCACCGACTCCCAGTCGCGCTCCCACTTTTTGCGCCAGCTGAAGGGGCGGCCGCAGCGGGCGCAGAGTTTGTCGGGGTGACCGTTCGTGCCGCCCTCACGGGGGCGCTGGCTTTCTCGTTTGGGCATGTGTCCTCCCCAATCGGCGGCGGCGGGTGCAGAGTTCCCCGCATGAGGCGTTTCGCACCGACCCCCGCATGACCGCACCGCACGATCCGACCGGCTTCCCGACCGACGCCGGAGACCTGCTCTATTCGGACTACCGCAAAACCGAGGAGCTGGGCTCCATCCGGCAGGTGGCCCGGGCGCTGGCCGCCGAGACCGATTCGCAGAAGGTGGTGCAGACACTGTGCACGCTCGCGATGTACCGAGGACGTGCGAGTGGCTCAGCAGTGGCTCAATTAAGCGGCGATAATGGCGTATATGTCGCCTGCTTTGGGCGCACCATGCCGTTGCTCGGCATGAGCTTTCCACTCGAAGGGACCTTCACCGGGCGGGTCGCCGAAGAGCGTCGGACGCTGTCGCTGGACAACCCGAGCCGGAGTTCGAGTTTTTTTGCCTCCGTGCTGCCCCAGCTGGGGATCGGGCCGATTCTCCTGCTGCCGCTCCTCGCCAACAACCAGCTCTTCGGCGTGCTGTCCGTCACGCGCGATGACGGCCACCCGAACTTCGACGAGACTGACGAAGAGCGGCTGGGGGTGCTCGCCGACCTGGCCGCCCTGGCGCTCTGGAAGGCCCGGCTGCTCGAGGAAGCCCGATCGGCCGATGCGGCCAAGACGAGCCTTTTAGCGACACTATCGCATGAGCTTCGAACCCCTTTAGCGGCACTCGAGGGGTACGGTGAGCTATTGGAAGATGAGATCCTAGGACCACTCACGCCGCAGCAGCGGGATACGATCACGCGGCTGCGGACTGTGGGCCGGCACCTGGGGAGCCTGATCGAGGACATCCTCACGTATGCCTCGCTCGAGGCCGATCGGCTCACGACCCGCGATAGCGATGTGCGCCTCGACGAGCTGGCCGACTCGCTCCACCCGTTCCTGGAGCCGGTCGCTCGCGCCAAGGGGATCGACTTCCATCTGGAGCTCGAGCCGGGGCTCCCCGTGCTCCGGACCGACGAAAGCAAAGTCCGGCAGATCCTCCTCAACCTCTGCCAGAACGCCATCAAGTTCACCGAGCAGGGGCGCGTGGATGTGCGCATCTCCCGCGGGTCGCCGGCGGCCGACGGAGGCCCTACCGTGCGCTTCGCCGTCCGGGACACGGGGATCGGCATCGCTCCCACCGACATGCAGCGGCTCTTTCGCCCGTTCTCCCAGGTGGATGACGCCCAGACCCGCCGCCGCGGCGGCACCGGCCTCGGCCTCTACATCGCCCGCCGGCTCGCCACGTTGCTCGCGGGGCGCATCGAGGTCGTCTCGCGCCCCGGCGACGGCTCCACCTTCACGCTCGTGCTGCCCGCGCATCACTGACGGACCGCGCTGAGTGGGGCGCTGCGTGCGAGGCTTTTACATTCCGAGCATGAGCCCCGCCATCACCTCCGTCTTCAACGACGGCATCGTCGCCGAGCAGTTCGAGCGCTACCGTCGTGATCCGGCCAGCGTCGACGAGAGCTGGCGTCAGTACTTCCGTATCGCCGAGTCGCTCTTTGCCGGCAGCACGCCCGCCGCGGCCGGCGCCGCGAGCGCCGCGGACGCGCCCATGGACGCTGGCTTCCTTAAGAAGGTCGCCGCTGCGTCGAATCTGCTGCAGGCGATTCGCATGTATGGGCACTACGACGTGCAGCTCGATCCGCTGGGCACGCCGCCGGCCAGCGCCGACGAACTGCGCCCGGAATTCTGGGGGCTCACCGACGACGATCTCGCGAAGATCCCCGGCGCCGCGCTCGACGATGCCCGTTTCGCGACCGCCAAGGACGTCATCGCGCGCAAGCGCACGGTGTACTCGGGGCGCGTGGGCTATGAAGTGTGGCACCTCGAGGTGAACGAAGAGCGCGAGTGGTTCCGCCGCGCCTTCCGCGACGGCGTCCTCACCCGCCCGCTCACAGCCGACGAGAAGAAGCAGGTCCTCAAGCGCCTCAACGAAGTCGACGGGCTCGAGCGCTTCCTGGGTCGTGCCTATCAGGGCTACAAGCGCTTCTCCATCGAGGGCACCGACGCGCTCGTGCCCATGCTCGACGAGCTCATCGCCGCGCTCGGCCAGGCTGGCGCGGAAGAGGTCGTGATCGGCATGGCCCACCGCGGCCGCTTGAATGTCCTCACCAACGTGATGGGCAAGCCGTTCGAAACGCTCTTCGGCGAATTCGAAGGGCACTTCGAGCATGCCGACGAAGGCGCCAGCGGCGACGTGAAGTACCACATGGGCTACGTGGGCGCGCGCGAGATCGACGGTCGCGAGGTGCGACTCCGCCTCGTGCCCAATCCGTCGCACCTGGAAGTGGTGAACCCGGTCATCGAAGGCGTGGTGCGTGCATTGCAACGTACCGAGAATGGCCGCGACGAAAGCAAGGTCGTGCCGGTGGCGATTCACGGCGACGCGGCGTTCCCGGGTGAAGGCATTGTCGCCGAGACGCTCAACATCTCGACGCTCAACGCCTACCGCACCGGTGGGACGATTCACATCATCGTGAACAATCAGGTCGGCTTCACGACCGACCCGCACGATGCGCGTTCGACGTACTACGCGAGCGATCTCGCGAAGGGCTTCGAAATCCCGATCTTCCATGTGAACGCAGACGACGCCGAGGCGTGCATCACCGCCATGCGGCTCGCCTGCGCGTATCGGGCGCAGTTCAAGAAGGACGTGCTGATCGACCTCGTGGGCTACCGTCGCCACGGCCATAACGAAGGCGACGAGCCGATGTATACGCAGCCGGTGCGCACGGCACGCATTCGGCAGCACCCCACGGTGCCGCAGGTGTGGGCCAAGCGTCTGGTGAGCGAAGGCGTGCTCACCGAGGCGGAGGCGTCTGAGGTGGAGAAGGCCGTCGCCCAGCGCTACGCCGACATTCATGCGCGCTTCAAGCAGTCGCTGCTGGGCGCCGAGAAGCACGCCCCGTGGCCGGCCGAGCCGGCGGCGCCCACGCCGCCGGTGGTAACGGCAGTGAGTGCCGAGCAACTGCACGCGCTCAACGAGGCGCTGCTCACGTGGCCGGAGGGGTTCACGCCCAACCCGCGGTTGGCGAAGCAGCTCGAGCGGCGCCGCGAAACGATGGGCGAACAGGGGGGCATCGAGTGGGGGCACGCCGAAGCGCTGGCGTACGGCTCGCTGATTCAAAGCGGCATGAGCGTGCGGCTTACCGGCCAGGACGCCGAGCGCGGCACCTTCTCGCATCGCCACTCGGTCTTGAACGACGCGAACACGGGCATCAAGTACGCGCCGCTGGCGAACATTCCGGGGGCGACGGGCCGCTTCGAGGTCTACAACTCGGCGCTCTCCGAAACGGCGATTCTCGCCTTTGAGTACGGCTACAGCGTGGTCGCCACCGATTCGCTCGTGCTCTGGGAAGCGCAGTTCGGTGACTTCGTGAACGTGGCGCAGCCGATCATCGACCAATTCATCGTGGCGGACCGCGCCAAGTGGGGACAGGACAGCGGGCTCGTCATGCTGCTGCCGCATGGCTATGAAGGCCAGGGCCCCGAGCATTCGAGCGCGCGCCTCGAGCGCTTCCTGCAGCTGTGCGCCGAAGGCAACATGACGGTGGCGTATTGCAGCACGCCGGCGCAGTTCTTCCATCTGCTGCGCCGTCAGGCGCTGCGCGAGGATCGCCGCCCGCTGATCTGCATGCAGCCCAAGAGCCTCCTGCGCCTGCCGCAGGCGGCGAGCAAGCTCTCCGAGCTCACGAGCGGCGGCTTCCAGAGCGTGATCGACGATCCCATCGCGAGCCAGCGCCGCGATGAGGTGCGCCGCATCGTGTTCTGCACCGGGAAGATCTACTACGACATGGCGCTCGCGGCGAATCGCAATCCGAGCGTGGCGCTGGTCCGTGTCGAAGAGCTCTATCCGTGGCCGCACGAGGCTATTCAGCAGGTGATGGACACGTACCCTGCCATCGAGCAGGTGGTGTGGGCGCAGGAAGAGCCGAAGAACCAGGGCGCGTGGACGTATGTGCAGCCGCGGTTGCGCGCGTCGGCCGGTGCGGCCGTGGGCGTGCGCTACGTGGGGCGCCCGGAGCGCGCGAGCCCGGCCGAAGGGCACGTCGACGCGCACCAGGCCGAGCAGGCGCGCATCGTCGCCACCGTGATGAATGTCGACGAAGGCGCCGATATGCGGACGCCGGCGTATTCGCAGCGTTAACTCCAACTCGACAGAACCGCTCATGCGATTCGATCCGATCAGCGCCGCGGCCAGAGCCGCGGCGTTCGTCGTTCAGGCCGTCACTGCCGTCGCGGTAACCGCGGCAGTTTCCGTGGCTGTTTCCGCGGCCACCCCCGTCACCGTGGTTCACGCCCAGCCCACCGTGGACCGCGGCGCCGCCGCCCTCGGCAACACGATCGCGGGCCTCGGCACGACCGGCCGCGTACTCACGATCGCCGCGCACCCCGACGACGAAGACACCTTTCTGCTGGCGTGGCTTGCCCGCGGGCGGCACGTCGAGACGGCGTACCTGTCGCTCACGCGCGGCGATGGCGGACAGAACCTGATCGGCAACGAACTTGGCGAAGCGCTGGGTGCCATTCGTACGCAGGAGCTGCTCGCCGCGCGTCGCATTGACGGTCCCACGCAGTACTTCACGCGGGCCTTCGATTTTGGCTTCAGCAAGAACGCTGAGGAAACGCTCACCCACTGGCCCAAGGACACCATTCTGGGCGACGTGGTGAAGGTCGTGCGCGCCTTCCGCCCGCACGTGATCGTGGCGTGGTTCAGCGGGACGCCGCGCGATGGGCACGGGCATCATCAGATCAGCGGCATGCTGGCGCGCGAAGCGTACGAGCTCGCCGCCGATACCGTGCGTTTTCCGGTGAAGGACTTCGGGCTGCCGTGGACGGTGTCCAAGTTCTACCGCAGTGCGCGGCAGCAGATGGACAGTGCCACGCTCAAGGTGAACGTGGGCGAGTATGACCCCTCACTCGGTCGCAGCTACTACGAGATCGCGGCGGACAGTCGCAGCCAGCACCGCTCGCAAGGGCAGGGCACGTTGCAGCGCAAAGGCACGATCTACGCTGGCGTGACGCGCGAAGCGACGCGGGTGGGGCCGGCCAATGCGCGTGACGAGCGCGGTCTGTTCGACGGGGTCGACACCACGTGGGCGCCGCTGCGCGCGAAGGTGCCGGCCGCGTCGGCGCCCGTGCTCGATTCGGCGCTCGCGGTCCTACGGGGCCTCAGTGCGCAGTATCGCCCAGCCGATCCGAGTGCGCTGGTCGCCCCACTCGCGCGGGCGCTCGAGCAGCTGCGCGCCGTGCGCAACGCGGCCGGCACCCCGCCGGCCCGGTTGTTCTTCGCGCGCGCGGGCCTTCCGCCTACGCTCACGGGGCGTGCGCGCAATGCGGATCCCGCGCTGTGGGACGCGCTCAGCACGACCATCCAGCGGACCGAGCGCGCGCTCGTGCAGGCGTCGGGCGTGGTGGTGGAAGCCGAGGCCGATCAGGAGGTCTTCCCGGTGCGCCGCCCCGAAAAGACGGGCGTGAGCGACTCGCTGCCGGTGCGCATCAGCGTGTACAATCGCGGTCGCGTGCCGGTCACGCTCACCAATGCCGTGACGCGTGAAGAGTTCCGACAGCTCGGGGTCATTGAAGACAAGCACGAGCTGCTCCCCGACAGCAGCATCACGCTCAAGCGCTTCGCCTTTTCCATGGAGCCCACCACCACCTGGTGGCGCACGAATGGCCGCAAACAGGGCGACTGGTTCCAGACGCCCATCGAAGCGGTGGATGAGGCCACGGAGATCGGGCGGACCGCCACGACGGCGCGCGCCGTATTGCAGATCGCAGGCACGACGGTCGACATCACGGTGCCCGTGGTGCGGCGCAGTGTGGATGCGGTGAAGGGGGATGTCTCCAAGCCCGTGGCCGCGGTGCCGGGGATCGTGATCGGGCTCGCGAACGTGATGGAGTACATCCGCGCCGGCGTGCCGGTGCTGCGTGATGTGCCGGTTCGGCTCGAGAGCGCGTACGATCAGGACGCGAAGGTGCTGGTGAAGCTCGAGCTCCCCGACGGGCTCAAGGCGGACTCGATCGAAAAGACCATCACGCTCGCGCCGCGCGGCGTGGGCGTCGTCACCTTCCGCCTGCGCGGGATGCTCGCACCGGGTCGACATCAGCTCGCCGCGCTGGCCTTCCACGAAGGCACGATGAGCTCGAGCGGCTACTATACGGTGAACTACGAGCACATCGATCCGATGCGCCTCTATGGCGGCTCGGGGATGTATCTGAGCGCCGTGGACGTGAAGCTCCCGGCGCGGGCGCGCGTGGGCTACATCGCGGGGCTCGCCGATCATGGCGCCGATGCGCTGGAGCAGCTGGATATCGCGGTGGAGCGCATCGATCCGAACGCGCTCGCCGGCATGGACCTGTCGCGCTTCACGAGCATTGTGGTGGGGCCGCGCGCCTACGAAAGCAGCGAGGCGCTCGTGCGCTACAACGGTCGCCTGCTCGACTACGCCAAGGCCGGCGGCACGCTCGTGGTGCAGTACGGCGCACAGAACATGAACCAGTTCACGAAGGTGCTGCCCTTCCCCATGCAGTGGGCGCCGCGCGCCGAACGTGTGACGGATGAAAACGCGCCGGTGAAGGTGCTCGCGCCCACCAACCCGCTGCTCAGTGCCCCGAACAGGATCAGCGCCGCCGACTGGGCGGATTGGGTGCAGGAGCGCGCCACGTATATGCCGAGCACGATCGACCCGCGCTACACGAGCCTGCTCGGGATGAACGATCCGAACGAGCCGGAGAACAAGGGCGCGCTGGTCGCGGCGCCGCTCGGCAAGGGTAAGTACGTGTACGTCACGCTCGCACTGTTCCGGCAGTTACCGAACGGCGTGCCGGGGGCGGCGCGGCTGCTGGCGAATCTGGTGGCGGGGCAGCCACCGGTCGTGGGGCCGCGCGTCCCTTGAAGCGGGGACAGCTCACGAGGTCAGGGGACAACAACGAGGACGTGTGCGTGCACCAATCCTCGTCAGTGGTCCCTTCCCTCGTCAGTTGTCCCGCGAAGTAACGCTGAGCCCCAGCCCGACCACAACGACCACCACCGCGCCGATCACGTTGTGCCACAGGAAGCTCACCTTGGGCGCTCCGAATGACACCGCGGCGACGGCGGCCATGCCGCTCAGCAACCCGACGAACGCGCCGAGGGCGTTCGCCCGCTTGATCATGGCGAGCAGGAAGACGCCCAGAATCGAGCCGTAGAAGAACGAGCCGAAGCGGTTCACCACCTCGATCAGCGAGCCGAGCGTCGCGGCTTTAGTGGCCACGGCCATCGCGAAGACCCCCCAGCCGAGCGTGGCCACGCGGCCGGCCTGCAGGTACTGCGCGTCGGTGGCGTCGCGCTTGAACCAGCGTTGGTAGAAGTCCACCGTGCTGGCCGTGGCGAGCGAATTGAGCTCGGCGGCAATGGCACTCATCGCCGCGCCGATGACGGCGGCCAAAAAGAGCCCCGCGAAACCGAGCGGCAGGTAGTCGAGCACGAGGCGCGGCACGATAAAGTTCACGTCTTTCGGGTTCTCACCCGTTGCCTTGCCAGCCGCCTCAAGCGCCAGCGCACGCACCGAATCGGCGCGCAGGTTCTGGTCGTGGAAGACGGCGAGATCGGCCGGCGCATCGCCGTGAGCCGCGGCATCGCGCGCGGCCTGATTCCGTGCCGCGAGGGCCGCCGTGTACTTCGCGGTGAGCTCCGCGTAGACGGCCGGCTGCTTCTCGCGCAGCATGGCATCGTGGCGCGGATTGAAGAGCATCGGCGCCGGATTGAACGTGTAGAACAGATACACGAACACGCCGATCAGCAGCACGAGCGCCTGCAGGGGAATCTTCCAGTAGGCACTGATCAGCAGGCTCGTGCGCGCTTCGTCCACATTCTTGGCCGCGAGATAGCGCTGCACCTGGCTCTGGTCGGTGCCGAAGTACGACAGCATGAGGAACGTGCCGCCGATGATCCCTGACCAGAAGGTGTACGTCTCGGTGAGCGAGAAGGAGAAGTCGAACACCTGCATGCGCCCCGTGCTGCCGGCAATGCGGAGGGCGTCGTCCACCGGCACGGGCAGCTTGATCATGAGCACGGCGACGATCGCCACCAGCGCCCCGATCACGATGACCATCTGCTTCACATCGGCCCAGGCGACCGCTTCCACGCCGCCGATCGCCGTGTACAGCACCGTGGGGATGCCAATGAGCACCACGCACCACGAGATGTCCCAGCCGAAGATCGCGCTCAGCACCACACTCGGCGCCGCGATGATCGTGCCGCACGACATGCCGCGTGAGCACAGAAACAGGAAGGCCGTGACCGATCGCGTCTTCGCGTCAAAGCGCCGTTCGAGGTACTCGTAGGCGGTGTAGACCTTGGAGCCGTGCAGAAACGGCACCAGCGTCACGCCCAGAATGACCATCGCGATCGGCAGCCCGAAGTACTGCTGCACGAATCGCATGCCACTCGTGGCGCCCAGGCTCGTCGTGCCGATCAGCGTGATGGCCGAGAGCTGCGTGGCCATGACCGACAGCCCCACCGCCCACCACGGCAGGCGGCGACTGGCCAGGAAGAACCCATCGAGATTCTTCGTGGCCCCGCGCGTGCGCCGCAGGCTGTCGCCCACGACGAAGATCAGGTAGGCCGCCACGATGGCCCAGTTCAGCCAATGCATGCGCTAGTGGGAGTAGCGGGACTGGAGCAGCCACAGCAGGGCCAGCGCCACCAGCTGGACCGCCAGGACCCGAATGAGCGTCGTGCGGAAGGTCGACATGCCACCAAGCTACCGAGCAGCGGCGCATGGCGCCCCTCTGTAGGGGTGAGCCCGGTCGATTTGACCGTTGGGACAAAGGATGGCTACTTTCCACCCCGTGCCGGGCGAGTCCCCGTCACCCCGTTTCCCGATTGCCCGGCCGCGAAGCTGCCCCCGGGGTCCGGCCACGACGTCCGGTGTGTCTCTGCCAATGCCCTCGCCATCTGACACCGCGTCGCCGCTCACCATCTCTGACCGTGAGCGCACGCGACTGACCGCGCTGCTCGACGCGCTGCCGTCGGCTGCGGCGCTCTTTGCGGCGGCCGGGACACTCGTGGCGATCAATCAGCGGGGCCGGGAGCTGTTCGTCGTCGACGAGATCGCGCCGCTCGAGTCCCAGCAGTGGCGCGTGGTGCTCCAGCCGTTAGGCGCCGCTGCCGCCGAAGCCATCGCCGCAGCCAAAGCCCGGGCACCACTCCAGACGCGCACCGTCCCCTTCGGTCTGGACGGGCCGATCGTCGATCTTCGGGTGACGGTGTTCGATTCGGATCTGCTGCTGGTGTCGGCGGTGGACGCCACCGAGCGTGAGCAGCGCCGAGCCGCCCTGGAACGGGCCGATCGCGAACTGGCGACGATCTTTGACCTCACGCCCTCGTCCGTCCGCATCGTGGATATGGACGGCCGCATCCGCCGGCAGAACGCGAACGCCGAGCGGGAACACGCGGAGCGTCAGCCGGCCACGGTGCGTGAGCTCTGGGAGCTCGACAAGCCCCACTGCGTGCAGAATGTGCGGCCGCTCCCGTTTCTCGACACACCGGCCATGAAGGCGTTCGCCGGCATCATCGTGTCGCGGCAGCTGCTCGAGGTGCAGCGTCTCGGCACGGCGCGTACGATCGAAGCGTACGCGGCGCCCATGCGCGATGCCGATGGCCAGGTGTGCGGTGTGGTGCTGCTCGACCGCGACGTGACCGATCGTGAGCAGCTGAGCCAGCTGATTCGCGACCGGGAGATGGCGGCGCAGGCCTCGGGCCCGCCGCTGAACGAGTCCGAACTGCAGCGTCTGGTCGAAGAGCGGTCGCGCGACCTGCTGGCGGCGCAGGAAGACACCGTGCGCGAACGGCGTCTGGCGGCCATCGGGCAACTGGCGGCCGGCGTGATGCACGATCTGAACAACGCGCTCAACCCGATCATGGCGGCCGCGTATCTGTTGCGGCATCATGCCGAATCGCCCGACGCGGTGCGTGAGTACGCCGATCGGATCAAGACGGCCTCGGAAACGGCGGCCGCGACCGCCTCGCGCGTCGGGCGCTTCATCCGGCAGGAACCGGTACACGCCGGGGGCGACGAGGAGATGGATCTGTCGGTCCTCGTCAACGAAGTCCTCGACCTGACGGAACCCGTCCGCAAGCGCCCGGCCGGTGAGGCGGGGGAGGTCCGGGTCGTTCGTCAGCTTGGTCCAGACGTGTGCGCGCGAGGCCTGCCCGGCGAGATCCGCGAGGCGCTGCTCAACCTGGTGCAGAACGCGATGGACGCCATGCCAACCGGCGGCACGCTCACGGTCCGGACGGTGGTGGAGGGACGCGACGCCTGCGTCTTCGTCCGGGACACCGGGGTTGGCATGACCGCTGAAGTCCGCGAGCGCGCCTTCGAGCCATTTTTCACCACCAAGGGACGAAAGGGCTCGGGCCTCGGATTGGCCGAGGTGTACGGCATCATGCGGCGGAATCGCGGCACCGTGCACATTTCGTCTGAGCTGGGGCGCGGGACCGAGGTGGTCCTGCGATTGCCCGTGGAGCAGACACAATCCGCTCCAACGCCGCCAGTTGTCCCCGCCGTCTCCTCGCCGCAGCGCATTCTGGTGGTCGAGGACCACGACGATGGCCGGGAATTTTTGCGGCGCATCCTGCAGGGCGACCGTCATATCGTGGACGCGGTTGGGACGTGCGCCGACGCCCGCCGCCGCCTCGAGGCGGCCAGCCCCCCGCCCTATGACATTCTGCTGACCGATGTGGGCTTGCCCGACGGCAGTGGATGGGACCTGGTCGCCTTTGCCCGGGCGGTGGCACCGGGCGTGCGCGTCGGGGTGATCACCGGCTGGGAGCCTGCGGCCGATACCTCAGAGGCACAGGGCGCCGAATTCGTGCTCCGCAAACCGTTGCGGGCAATGGAACTCAAGGCCCACATTGCGGGGGGATACTCCCCGCCTTCCACATCCGAGTAACTCATGTCCGAACAGCCGACGACCATTCGCGTGCTGGTGGCCGAAGACAATGCGCTAGAACGCTCCACCCTGGTGGACCTTCTGGGCGCACTCGGTCACATGGTCGTAGCCGAAGTTGATAGTGGGACTGCTGCCATCGAAAAGGCGCAGCAGTTCACGCCCGATGCG
This sequence comes from Gemmatimonadaceae bacterium, assembly GCA_019752115.1. Lineage (NCBI taxonomy): Bacteria > Pseudomonadati > Gemmatimonadota > Gemmatimonadia > Gemmatimonadales > Gemmatimonadaceae > Gemmatimonadaceae bacterium. The sequence continues at coordinate 97,874 of JAIEMN010000003.1, read as the reverse complement.
GTCCTGCTCGATATGCACATGCCCGGCGCCACCGGGGTGCAGGCCGCCGAAGAGATCGCGCACCAGCTCCCCGGCACCGCCGTGGTGCTGATCACGGGTGATCTCTCCCTCACGCTGTCGACGGCCGACGTCATGCGCAGCACTGCCGTCGCGCTGTTGCCCAAACCCACACCGCCGACCACGCTCGACGCCACGCTCCGCATGGCGGTGACGCGCGCGCGCGAGCTCATCGAAGCCAAGCGGGAAGCTGCGGCGGCCAAGGAACAGCTCGAAGCGCGCAAGCTCATCGAGCGCGCCAAGGGCATCCTGATGCGTCGCACCGGCTCGAGCGAACAGGAAGCCTATCGGATCATGCAGCGGTCGTCGCAGGATCGCTCGGTCAGGATGGTAGACATTGCGAGAGCGGTCATTGACTCCGAACCTGGCATGAAGAGCTGAGCGCTCGACGGGCACCGTAGGTGACACGTCAGGGGGAAGTGAGAAAGGGGGCAGCGCGCGATGGCGCGCTGCCCCCTCTTCGTTGTGCACCGCTTTCGCTCAGCTGATCGGCTTGGCGGAGGAGATCATCTTGACCAGCTGATAGAGAAAATCGAGGCCGTCGTAGAAGCTCTTGATGCGAAGCTTCTCGTCGCGACCGTGGGCGTTCGTTTCGCCGGGGCTCGAGAAGACCCCGCTCACGCCGTAGGTCGGAATACCGGCGGCGCGCAGGAAGCGACCGTCGGTGGCGCCGGTGCTCATCGTGGGAATCACCGGCACGCCGTTGAACATCTTGTTCGTGAGCTGCGTGGTGGCGGCGAGTAGCGTCGGATTGATCGGCGCGGGCGGCCCACCGGCGTTGTTCCGGTCGCCGCCGCGCATGCTCAGCTTCACGCTGTCGCCGGCGAGCTTCTGCAGCACCTCGAGGACCTGTGCGCCCGTGCTCGTTGGCGCCACGCGGCAGTTCACGTTGGCGGTGGCCGTCTGCGGCAGGGCGTTGTCGGCATGACCGCCCGAGAGGCGGGTGGCCACGCAGCTCGTGCGCAGCATGGACGCGTAGCGCGGATCGGTGGAGATGATGCGCGCGGCGGCGGTATCCTTCGGGTTCTTCGCGATCGCGCGCATCGCGGCGGCGAGCGACGGCATCTCGACCTTGGCCGTCTGTTCAAAGAACGGCCGCGACACATCGTTCAGCTCCACCGGGAAGGTGTACTTCTCGATGCGCGTGAGCGCGGCGGCGAGCGTGTAGATCGCGTTGTCTTTGCGCGGCACGCTCGAGTGTCCGCCCGTATTGGTGACGGTGAGCGTGTAGTTCACCGGCACCTTCTCGGCGGCCTGAATGGAATGGAAGAGCGGCTTGTCGTCCTGCAGGGTGCCACCGCCGCCTTCGTTGATCGCGTACTCGGCGTCGATCAGCTCCTTGCGATTGGCGATGATCCACCCGACCCCGTTGGAGCCACCGCCCTCTTCGTCGGCCGTGAGGGCCAGGATGAGATCCCGGTCGGGCACCCAGCCTTCCTTCTTGTAGCGGAGCAGGTTGGCGGTGAGAATCGCCGCCATGCTCTTGTCGTCGGCGACGCCGCGCCCGAGGAAGTAACCATCCTGCTCGACCATCGTGAACGGATCGCGCGGCCAGTCGCTTCGCAGCGCAGCCACCACGTCCAGGTGTGCCAGCAGCAGAATGGGCTTGAGTGACGCGTTCTTGCCGTGATAGCGCACGACGAGATTCTGCTTGGCGGGCTTGTCGGCGGGCCCGACGATCGCGATGTCGCTCTCGGGGAAGCCGGCGTCACGGAAGCGCTTGGCGACGGCCTCGGCCGCCTTCGTAACAGATCCCACGGAGTCGACGGTGTTGATCTCCACCATCTCCTTGTAGATCGCGCGCGCCGCCTGCTGCTCCGGCGTGAGGGTCGTGGGCGCACCGGGCGCGGAAAACCGGGGCTGAGCGCCGGCGGGGGCGCTCAGCGAGAGCGCGATGGCACCGGCCGCGAGGGCAAGACGGGAACGCATGCGAGAGAGGGTGGAGGTGAGCGCGAAGGCCGTGATCACACGGCGCGTACGAAATGACAACCGGCCTCTTCGGCCATCACGTTGGCGAAGATGCCGCTGGGCTGGAGGATCACGCCGGGGAGGATCATGCTCATCGCCTTGGTGCGGGCTTCGGCGGGCTTGAGCTTGTCCTTCTTCTCGACCATCGACACGATCGATCGGAACGCCATGTTGCACCCGAGGGCGATGGCGCCGGCGGCGATGAGCTTGTCGAGCGTATACGGCGAACCGGGCCCCTTGGCGTCGGGATCCGGCAGGACGGGATTCACCTTCTGCGTCTTGCCTTTCTCGTTCTTGAGCTTCATGGCCTTGCCCACCTCGTAGGTGGTCCAGAACTCATTGGTCATGATGAGCGGAATGCCGCCATGGCGCAGCACGACCACGGTGGAGAGGTCGGCCGGCTGCAGCTTGAGCACATCGGTGTACTGCCGCCCCCAGATCGCCGCGCGGAAGACGCCCACCCCGCCTTCCACATCGGGGACGTCGAACATCGCCCGATGCTTGCCGGTGATCTTGGCTGTCCAGCTGGTGTCCCACTGGGGTTGAGCCGGCGGCTGCGCGGGCGGCTGCCCGTCGAGCGCCGCCTCGAGCTCGGCCAGCTCGGCGAGTTGCTCCTCACGCTCGCGCGTCCAGTCCCGACGCAGGGGTTCAGCCTGAGCCAGTTGGGGGAAGGTGGCCAGCGCGGCAGCGCCAAGTCCGGCATGGCGGAGGAAGTCGCGGCGGGGGGTCGTCATGATCGGCGGCAAGGAAGAGGGCGAACGACAAATCGGGCGGAGGGCATCCTGCTGATTCTGCTCCCGCCGGCGCCGTTTGTCACCCCGTTGCGAACCCTCCGTAAGGAATTGGTGTCGTAGCGCATTGTGGTCCGGTGGTCCCGCCGCGATGCCCCTCGTCGCCCATGCCTTTCCTCTGTCCCTCAGTGCAATGATTCTGTCCCGATGGATGCGTCGTCTTGTGGTCATTGGTGGTCTGCCGTTTGGGGCGCTCGCCGCGCAGGAGTCACCGCCACCCTCGAACCGCTCGCCCGCCTCGGCGACCACCGCAGCCCCGGATACCACGCAGGCGGGTGCGCTGCGTGTCTTCGTGGACTGTGAATCGCGTGGCTGCGACTATGACTTCTTTCGGGATCAGCTGCGCTGGGTGAACTTCGTGCGCGACCGCCTCTTCGCCGACGTGCTCTTGCTGGTCACGTCGCTGGAGACCGGCTCGGGCGGGAGCGAGGTGACCGTGACCGCCATTGGCGGCGAACGCTTCAAGGGGCGCATGGACACCGCGGTGGTGTTCATCAACCCGAACGACGCCCGTGATGTGGCGCGTCGGAATCTCGCGCGCACCTTCTCGCTGCTGCTGGCTCCCTATGCGGCCAAGACGCCATTGGCGAGTCGGCTCGATCTGACCTATCGCGCGCCGACCACGGGGCCAACGAATCCGAAGGCTGTGAAAGATCCGTGGAACTTCTGGGTCTACCGCATCTCCGCCAACGGATACGGGAGCGGGGAAAAGCGTCAGAATTTCCGCAATGGCTTCCTGAGCTCGAGCGCCAATCGCGTCACGGCCGCGTGGAAGATCAATCTCAGCTCCAACCTGGGCTACAACGAGAGTCGGTTCTCGCTGAGCGACGGCACCGAGTTTACCAACCTGCTGCGCAACTACGGCGGCAACGCGCTGGTGGCCAAGAGCATGGGCGAGCACTGGTCGGCCGGGCTCACGGCGACCGGGGAGTACTCGGACTTCAACAACTACGAGCGCAACATTCGTGTGTCCCCGGCGCTCGAGTGGAATTACTTCCCGTACAAGGAGTTCACGCGGCGCCAGCTCACGGCGTACTACAACGTCGGCGCCGCCTCGATGCGCTACAAGGAACGCACGATCTACGACCAGATCGAAGAGACGCGGCCGTTCCACGCCCTCACACTCGGCTGGAACTCCAAGCAGCCGTGGGGCTCGGTGAATTGGTCGGTGTACGGCTCCCAATACCTGCACAAGACCCAGTACTACAGCTACGGATCGAGCGCGTTCGCCGATATTCGCATTGCGAAGGGACTCGCCTTCAACATGGGCGGCAGCTACTCCCGCGTAAACGATCAGCTCTACCTGCCGCGCGGAGAGCTCACCGACAACGAGATCATCTCGCGACGTCAGGCGTTGGCCACGAACTATCGCTTCTTCGTGAGCTTCGGCATGAGCTACACCTTCGGATCGATCTTCAACACGGTGGTGAACCCGCGCTTCAATCGGAGCGGGGGCGACGTGTTCTTCTTCTAAGTCATATCGGACTTCAGACTTCAGGCATGATTCGGGCCTCCGACGTCGGTCTCGGCAGCAGAAGTCGGACATCGGTTTCGGGATTCTGACGTCCGACCCAATGTCTTAGCGATCGCCTATGCTGATCCCCAGACGAATCTGGCGCGGCTCCACCGGATGGAAGTGCACATCCTCCACGCCGCCGGCCGGTTCACCGGAGAGTCGCGAGGCATAGAAGTACTGGATATCACGCCCGCGACTGCCCAGCGCGTTGAGGAGGCTCGCGGTTAGCCGGCCCCCGCGAATCGGCACGCCCACACTGGCGTTGACCAGTGTCGTGGGGGTCGCTCGGACGGCGTTGCTCTCCGTCAGCGGATACGCTCCAAGATGCCGGAGGCGCACGACCGCGGTCGGGCCGCCGCGCACGGGAGTCCATTGCGCGCCGGCGGCGATGACATTCTCAAGCGCGCCGGAGACCCGGCGCGCGGTGGGCTCCGCGTCGAGATACCGCGCGGCGGTGAAGGACACGTCCGCATCGAGCGCCAGGCTCGAGACCGGTCGCCAATAGTTCGCCATCGAAAACCCGGTACGCGCGCTTCTCCCCTGCGGCTCCGTCGTGCCGGCATCGCCCACGAAGAGCAGCTCGCTATTCAGCCGGAGGGTCCAGAGCGATATCGTGGTACGCAGGTCGCGCGGGCCACTCAGGCGTACGCCCAGCTCACCACCCGTGGAGCGAACCAGCGGCTCCACCGGCGACACCCGATCGCCGCTCACCGGATCGGTGTGAATGGTGGTACCGCGCGCATCGTTGCTGTGGAAGCCCAGCCCGCCACCGGCATACAGCTCCACGCCATCGCTGGCCCGCACGATGAGCGACGCCTTCGGGCTCGCGAGAAAGGCTCGGCGATTGCCAGAATTCTCCGCGCGATCGCTGCGCACAACGAAGCCGTAGGCGTCGCCTCGCACGCCCAGCACGGTGCGGACTCGGCGGCTCCACTGGGACTCGAGCGATGTCCACATGCCGGCACTCCCCTGCCACACCACGTCGGCGCGCACGATTCCCGTGAGCTGTCGGTCGGCGCTGCGTCCAAGCGAGACATCGGCATCGTCGAAGCGGGTCTGCAGGCCATACCGCCACTGCTGCGCCCGCGAGGCCAGGGTGAACACGCGCCGTTGCTGCGACTCGATACCGTAAATCGTACGATGATCGCGCTGCCGGATCTGGTCGCCGCTGGCTGGGTTGTCCAGGAAGTAGGTGAAGTTCGAGAACAGCGTGAAGTCGTAGCGTACCGCGTACGCATCGAACGTGCTGTGTACGAGCCCACGCTGGCGTTCGAAGTTCATGGAGAGCGAGTGGCGCGCCGTTTGCCCGCCCAATGACGGATCGATCTGGCCAAAGCGGTCCAGGGCCCCTTGCAGCACCCCCCGCTCCGGAATCTGATCGCTCGCGTTCCAATGGTTTGCGTAGCTCATGCCGAGCACCGAGAGCGACTGCCCCGCGCCCTGCCAGCTGTACCGCGCCAAGCCACTGCGCTTGCTCAGTCCCTGAGCGATCAGCCACGGCCCATCGTAGTCCTTCACTTCGCCACCGGCGAGCCACGTATGTGCGCCACGCGTTTCACTCCCCGCGGCGACGAGGCGACGGTAGCCCCACGCGCCTCCTTCGGCTGATGCGAACGCCTGGGGCAATGCTCGGACCAGCTGCAGCGTAGCGCCGCCCGCGCTGCCAAAGTCCCCGAGCTCGGCGTAGTACGGGCCAAGCGAGTAGGAGACATGATCGACGAGCTCGGGGATCAGCAGATTGAGGTCGCTGTATCCCTGGCCGTGCGCATGCGTGACCAGGTTGAGCGGCATCGACTCAATGCGGGTCTGGAAATCTGTCCCGTGATCGAGATTGAAGCCCCGCAGAAACATCTGATTGGCCTTACCGTCGCCGCTGTGCTGCGTCAGGATCATCCCGGGCACGACCTCGAGGATCTCGCCCTCGCGCACCATCGGGCGCTGCTTGAGGTCGGCATGGCCAATGCGCCCCTGCGCCGCACTCAACGCGACGCCGGTAAGATCGTCGCGCCGGCCGGTGACGCGTACGGCCGAGAGCGTCCGGGACGAATCGCTACGTGCCGAGTCCGGCGTGGACTGGGCGGGGAGCGTACCGGCGAGGGCGAGCGAGAGGGCGACGAGGCGATATGTCACAACAATTCTACGCGGCTGATCGGACTTCAGATCTCTGGGCTTGATCAGGCTTCGGACTTCGGTCTCGGCAGCAGAAGTCGGACATCGGTTTCGGGATTCTGGTGTCCGACCAGAATTCCGACGTCCGACTCCTGAGATCTGCTTCCGAGACCGAGGTCCGAGTCCCGATCGGGCGCGGAGGTCAGATGTCTGATCAACTACTCAGCAGATCCGCGGCAACTGCTCCCCGATCTGCATCGTGATCACCCGGCGCGCGCCGATGGTGGTGCGTTCCACCAGCATCCCCGGGTGATCGGCCACCACCTCACCGATGATCGCGGCGTTCCCGCCAAGCCGGTGCGCGCGCATCGCGGCGAGCGCGGCGTCGGCCTGCGCCGCTGGCACGATGGCCAGCATTTTCCCTTCGTTAGCCACGAACAGGGGATCGAGCCCGAGCAGTTCGCACGCCGAGCGCACTTCCTGGCGCACCGGCACGCGCTCCTCGTGGATCTGGATGCCGACCTGTGCATCCTGCGCGATCTCGTTGAGTGAGCTGGCGACTCCCCCGCGCGTGGGGTCACGCATCACGTGCACATCGGGCGCGGCGGCGAGCAGCGCGGCGACCATGGTGTGCAGAGCGGCCGAGTCGCTCTGGATGGTGGTGTCGAACTCGAGCCCTTCACGCAGGCTCATGATCGCCATGCCATGGTCGCCGATCGTGCCGCTGAGCAGCACCACATCGCCGACCTGCGCCCGGCGCGGGGCGATGTCCACGTTCGCCGCAACGACGCCGATGCCGGCCGTGTTGATGTACACGCCATCGCCTTTGCCGCGCTCCACGACCTTCGTGTCGCCGGTGACGATCCGTACGCCCGCCTCGCGCGCTGCGCGCCCCATGTCGCTCACGATGCGCGCGAGCGTGGCCATGGGGAGCCCTTCCTCGAGAATGAATCCGGCCGTGAGATAGAGCGGCGTGGCCCCACTCATGGCGAGGTCATTCACCGTGCCATGCACGGCGAGCGTCCCGATGCTGCCCCCCGGAAACACCAGCGGCTTCACCACGAACGAATCGGTGCTGCAGGCGATGCGCGTTCCGGGCAGCGTGAGCACCGTGGAGTCGGTCAGCGGCGGCGGATCGTCGCCACCGAGCGCCGGACGGAAGAGATGCTCCACCAGCTCCGCCGAGAGCTGCCCGCCGCCGCCGTGCCCGAGGACGACCGTGGGGTAGTCGCGCAGCGGGAGTGGGCAGGCCCACTCGTCCATCGAAATCGTGGCGCCCGTCGTGGCCGGCGCGGAGGTGACGGAGGTCATGCGTGGACCCGAACGCGAACCCGTTCCAGCTGCACCACGCGGCCGTAGTTGAAGTAGGCGGCGCACGCGCCTTCGCTGCTCACCATCGTGGCGCCGAAGGGCGTGCGCGGCGTGCACTGCTTGCCGAACGCCGGACAGTCGGTGGGCTTGATGGCCCCCTGCAGCACCTCACCGCTCCGGCACTCGGGCGACTCGTGCGTGTGGATGTCCGACACATCGAAGCGGTTCTCGGCGTCGTAGTCGGCGTAGGCGTCGCTGAGCTTCCACCCGCTCCGGGGGATCACGCCAATGCCGCGCCAGGCGCGGTCGCTTTCGGCGAACACTTCCTCGAGTAGCGCCTGCGCCGCGCGATTGCCGTCGAACGTGACGACGCGCTCGTACGCGTTCTCCACCTCGTGTTCACCGGCCTCGAGCTGGCGTACGCAGCGGCGGATGCCTTCCAGCACGTCCAGCGGCTCGAAGCCCGTGATCACGATGGGCACCCGGTGCTGCGATGCGAGCGGCGGATACTGCCAGAAGCCCATGACGCTGTTCACGTGCCCCGCGGCGAGAAAGGCCTGCACGCGGTTGGTGGGGGAGCGCATGATCGCATCGATGGCCGGCGGCACCAGCACATGCGAGACCAGCATGGAGAAGTTCGTAAGCCCCTGCTTCTTGGCGAGATGCACCGCCATGGCGTTCGCCGGCGCGGTGGTCTCAAAGCCGATGCCGAAGAACACCACCTGCTTGGTGGGGTGCTGCACGGCGAGCTGCACCGCGTCGAGCGGCGAGTACACGACGCGCACATCCCCACCTTCGCTCTTTACGCGGAACAGATCGCGATCGGAGCCCGGCACGCGCAGCATGTCACCAAAGCTGCAGAAGATCACGTTCGGGAGCGCCGCGATGGCCAACGCCTTGTCGATCATCTCGAGCGGCGTCACGCACACCGGGCACCCCGGGCCGTGAATCAGCTCGATCTCGCTCGGCAGCAGCTGGTCGATACCATTGCGCATGATGGAGTGCGTCTGCCCACCGCACACTTCCATGATGGCCCAGTGCCGCGTGGTCATCTGGCGGATCTCGGCGGCCAACTTCTGCGCGATGGCGCCGTCGCGGAACTCCGTGAGGTACTTCACTGGTAGGTGACCGGGCAGGGGGGCGGCGGCGCGTATTCGTCGTCGGGGATCTCCCCGAGCTCTTCCTCGAGCAAGCCGAGCTCGCGGAAGTGCCGCAGCGTTTCCTGCGCCGAGGCTTCGTCGATGCGGCTGATGGCAAAGCCCACGTGCACGATGGCGTAGTCGCCCACGACGGCGTCGGGGAGGTACGCCAGGCACACTTGCTTCTGGATGCCGCCAAAGTCGAGCTTGGCCATCCGGACCATCCCGTCGTCGGAGATCTCGACGATTTTACCGGGGACTGCGAGACACATAATCGGGCTCCGCCTGTGAGGCGTCCTGGGGGGTGTCGTGAGCATACGCCTCGGGATCCGCCCCCCGCCATCCGGGAATTTCCCACAACATCATCCGGTTATTCCCCGAATCGGCAATGGCGAGCCGATTCCCGTGCAACCACAGCCCATAGGGCCAGCAGAGGGTGTCATCGGCGACACTCTTCCACCGGTTTTCGCCGGCGGCATCGAAGTTGAGTTGGCCGAGCACGCCGTCCGCCGGTCGCTGCACGCCGACGCGGGGGACCCCGTCCCAGGTGAGGACGCGGTTGTTGGCGGTATCGGCGACCACGAGCCGCCCGGCGTCTTGCGCGATGGCGTACGGGAAGCGCATCCGGTGCGCTCCCTGCGGGCGGTGCGGGAGCTCCTCGTTGCGCTCAAAGCCGGCCTGTCCGAGCAGCAGATCGGCATGGCGATCCTCTTCCGGAATGGGAGTCCACCCGAGAATGCGGTGATTGCCGGCATCGGCCACGAAGAGCGTGTCGGCATCACCGGCAATGGCGTGCGGCCAGCGGAACGACCGAGCGCTGGGACCAATGCCGCGGTTTTCGTCGCCCCGGCGCGCATCGTCCTGTCCCAGCACCACCGCGGCGTAATCGCCCGGCTCCGGGAGTCCCTCCCACCCCAGCACGCGGCGGTTGCCGGTGTCGGCAATCCAGAACATCGAGCCGGTCACGCCCATGCCGTACGGCCAGTAGAGCGCATTGCCATCGATGTCGCTGCCGCCGTTCGGCGAGACCTCCTCGAGCGTGGGTTGGCCGATCGCGTAGCTGGGCGGCTCGTAGTTGCGGGTGGGGATCTCGTTCCACACGAGCAACCGATGATGCCAGGCATCGGCCACGATGAGCTTGCCGTCGTGCACGAGCACGCCGGTGGGCAAATGCAGCCCATTGGCGCGCGACCGGCCGCCGGCGGCAGGGCCTTCACTCTGAAAGTCGGGTTGACCCAGCACCACGTCGGCGTCGGTGCCGCTCACATTCGGCAGCCCATGCCAGATGAGCACGCGATGATTCCCGGAGTCGGCCACGATGAGCAGGTCATCGTTGAACCAGACGCCGCGCGGTGCATAGAGCTGCGACGCGGTGGGCTGCGCGCTGGGGAGCGCCAGCCCGAACGGCGACGCCGCGCCACAGCGCAGCAGCGGCTGCCACGTGGTGGCGGTCATGCGTGGCTCACGAGACCGGGCGCAGTTGCACCCGGCCCTCCGTGACGCGCGCCGGCACGCCTTCGAGCTGTGCCTGCGGCGCACTCAGGCACTCGCCGCTGGCGCAGTCGTACGAGAAGCCATGCCACGGGCAGGTGATCGTGCCGTTGCTCTGATCCACCATCCCCCCGTCGATGGCGAGCCCCAGATGTGCGCACTCATTCCAATACGCCTTCACCTCGTCCCCCACCAGCAGGACGACGATGCTGCGCCCTTCGGGCAGGTCCTGCCGATACGGGCGCGACGGCGTGAGTTCGCTCACGAGCGGCCCATCCACCCAGCCGTCGTTCTTGGGCGCGCGGGAGAGCGACACGAGCGTGGGCTTCTCCTCGGGAGTGTTGGGCACCACCTCGATCTTGGTGATCTCGGGGACCTGCTCCTTGAGCGCGTCCTCCACCCCGCGACGCAGCGTCACGCTCGACATGCTGCACCCGTTGCAGGCGCCGCTGAGCTTCACGTAGACGGTGTCCTCGCTGATGTCCACGAGCGTGACATCACCGCCATGCGACTGCGTGTACGGGCGGAGATTCTCGATGACGCGCGCCACGCGCGTGCGGACATCGCTCCGGATGATGCCGTGCAGCGAAAAGAGCGAAAAGACGCCCGGGTCATCGACGAGGTCGAGCAGCAGTGCCTTGCCGTGCGGGTCGCCCTTGAGGGCTTTCACGATGGTCGTGAGGCCGGCCTTGTGGAACGCCTCCACGGCGTCCTTGAGCGCCAGCGCGCGCGTGCGGTGATCGATGGGCATCCCACGCACGTCGTCGAGCGTACGCTGCACGTCGCCCGCGAGCTGCTCGAGGGTCTTGGGGGCATCGGTCGTGGCCGCCGGTTGCGGCTGCGGTGCGATCGCGGTCATGGATGGGGCTCGGGGAGTCAGTCCGTGATCTGAAAGGCGAGGCGCTGCTCGAGCGCCTCCTCGGTCTTGGCGGCCAGTACACTCGCGAAGGCGTGACGGGCGACGAGCTGCATCCAGTCGCTCACCGTGCGGGCGGGTTCGATCACTACCGGCACCGGCCACTTGGCCAGCGCCTGCAGGATGAACGCGGCCCCCGCGGTGTTGTCGAGCAGGAAATCGGTGAAGAGCGCCGACACGAACTCATCGATCCAGACGCCATCGCCGTTGGTGTCTTCGCGTAGGCGCGCGAGCGCCGGCACCGGGCCACCACACCGTTGCTCAATCCGCTCCACAAAGCGCTCAATCGCGCTGTTGAAGAAGAAGTCGAACTGCTGCCGCGCGTGCAGGTCCATCAGACCGCTCCCGTGGCATCGGCCGACGCGCTGCCGGCGAGCGCCAGCTGTTCGTTGATCTGCTCGAGCTGCGCCAGCAGGCGCTGGGCCGCATCGGCCTCGCCGTGCCAGTGGAGCAGCTTGTGCGCCTCCGTGAGCTTCTCCACGGCCGGGCCAAAGATGCCCAGATGCGCGAGGGCGTTCCCCTGGTTCGCGAGAATGCGCGCATATCCCACCGGGTCGAACTCCTTGGGACGCACCGACAGCAGCTCCTCGTACGCGGTCACCGCATCGGCGAGATTCTCGGCCTGCTTGGCGCTGGGGAGATACTGCATGGCGTTGGCCATGTTGAGCATCGTGCTCGCCCACTCATCGGGGTGCGTCTCGCGCGTGTAGACGTGCAGCGCTTCGCGGAACGCCTGCACGGCCACCGCCAGCCGGAGCTTTTCGCCCTGCTCGCTCATGGGCATGGCCACATAGATCAGCCCGAGATTCACCTGAATGCGGGCCCACAGATCGGGGTGCGACTCCTTCGTGATCCCGGTGCGCAACGCGCGCTGATAGTGCTCGGCCGCTTCGACCAGGCGCATGCGGTGCGTCTCGGCACGCTGATGGACCACAAAGGCGAGCGCGCACCACAGTTCGGCGGTCAGCGACGCGAGCGGCGTATCGGCGGCGAGGGCGATGGCGTCGCGCAGCTGCTGTTCGGCGGCGGCGCCGTCGTCGTTGAGCGAGGCGCGCTGCAGCAGCAGCTGCGCGGCCAGCAGCGGCGAGGTGGCGCGCGCCGCGGCAATGCCGGCGTCGAGTGCGGCGGCTGCTTCGGCGTGTCGCCCGTGCTCGAGGTGCGCGCTGGCCACCATCAGGGCGCCATGCGCGGCCAGCTCGCCGTCGAGGGCATCGAGCGCTGGCAGGGCATCGCTTTCGCCCATCACGAAGGCGGCCAGTTGGGTGAGTGTCCGCACGACGTGGTCACCCATGCGCTCGGCATGACGCCGATCAAGCGCGTTGCCGCCCAGTACGTACCGGTTGTAGCTGGCGAGCGCGTTGGATTGCCCGGGGAGCGCGTCAAAGGCTGCCTCCCGCTCACCGCGGAGCGCGGCCGCGTAGAAGCCCCACGACTCGGGCCACCAGTCCGGCGTGCCGCCGCGCATGAGCGCGCGCAGGGCTTCCGTATCCAGCTCCCTCGGCTCGTTGTCGAGCGAGGCGGGGAGGAGGAGGAGGCCGGCGGGGTAGGGGTGGAGGCCTAGGGGCTGGGGGCGGATCATGGGGAGTGATCTTTGGGGTGGGGACCGCGGGACGTTCGCACGGCGGAAGCCTGTACTGCGGAAGCTGGAACTGCGGGAGCTGGACTGCGGGAACGCGGGCCTACGGTTTGTTGGCGGTGCGGGCGATCCATTTCGCGGCCAACTCGGCGGCTTCCTTCCTCGGGTGATCGCTGACGCGGTGGGTGATCACGTATTCCTCCGTCTCCGGGATGCAGACGGCGTCGGCGTAGACGACCCATCGCCCGTGTTCGTACTCCACGCGGGTGTGCAGGGCGATGACGGGGCTGTCATCAAAGGGCACCATGCGCGCGCTCGGTGACCATCGCGACGCGGAGCGCGCCGGCCTGGTCATCCCAGAAAGCGGGGAGCTGGCCGACGGGGTATCGATCGTTGAGCGCTTCGCGCACGAGCACGCTGCGATCGCCCTGCAGGTTGCGCTGCTTGAGCATCAGCCCACCGCCGCCCGGTCCGCGGGTAGGGAGCAGCCAGAGCTCCTGACCGCGCGGCATGGCGAGCAGCGTGTCGTTCGGGAAGAACGCGCGCGCGACCTGCGAGGTGAGCACGAGATAGCCGTGCGCCGTGAGCTCGATCTGCGCGCTCGTCACGCGGCGGCCTCGGCGAGTGACACGTCGACTTCCTGCATCAGCAGATCGCACACGCGGTGCATCGCGGCTTCCACCTTGGGCGACAACGGCTCGCCCACTTCCAGGCGCTCGGCCTCGATGAGCCACACGTCGATACGCGGCGGGTACTCCTCCTTGAGCGCCCACCGGGCAAAGGCGAGCGCGTGATCCCAGCGGAAGGCGTGGAGATTGACGCCAGCCAACGGTGGCGTTTCGCAGTCGGTGCCACTGAGGCGGAATATCGAGCCGGGCTCGGAGCCGCTGGTGCAGGCATCAACGATGATGACGTGCGGGACGCCGCGCATCTGAAAGGCCACGTCCATGCCGCCCGTGCCCCCGTCTGCACAACGCACCAAGTGCGGCACCCCTCGTTGCCAGAGGTGCCGCACCAGGATGGGACCGACCGCATCGTCGCCGCGGAGGAGATTTCCGCAGCCGACGATGAGGACGCGTGCCGGTTCGTTCATGCGAGCATGCCCACGATCACCCCATCTCGCCGATGCGGAAGCGCGAGAGCTCCTTACCCGTCTTCTCGTCGTACGCGTGCACCGTGCACACGAGGCACGAGTCAAAGGAGCGGGCCACGTGGCCCATCTCGATCGGATCGGTGGGATCCTGGATTTCGGCACCGATGAACGAGGCTTCCATGGGGCCGTGGCGGCCGAGCCGGTCGCGCGGGCCGATATTCCACGCGGTGGGCGTGATGACCTGGTAGTTCTCGATCTTGCCGCCGCTCAGCACGATCCAGTCGGAGAGCGAGCCACGTGCCGCTTCGGTGGACCCGAAGCCGCGACCACTCTCGAGTTCCACCGGCTTGTTGTAGAAGCGGCCGTGCAGGTCGATCTGGTCGAGCCACTTCCGGACCATCGCGTAGTACTTGGGCGCCTCGTGCATGCGCGCCATCACTCGGGTGAAGATGCTCGGGCCCGCGGTCTTGATCGCGTCCATGATGAACGGATCGTAGTCCTGGTGCGCGGCATTCCCCGGGCGGCCGGCGATGACCTGACGCGCCAGCGGACCGACTTCGAGCGGGATCGCGCCCTTGCCCGGCACATCGTAGCGCGGTGACTTGGCCCACGAGTACTTGCCCTGCTTGTGCCCTTCGAGCGGATCGATCGGGTCGGTCTCGCCCTGCCACGGGTGCAGCGACTTGTCGCCACGATAGAACGAGTGCGCCGTGTCCTCACGCACGTTCAGATGGTCAAAGTCGTGGAAGCTCGACCCGTCATAGATGCCGGAGCGGGTGATGAGCGCGCTATTGCGCCCGTCCACCGTGGGGTGCTCGTAAAGCGACGGCTCGAAGAACGTCCCGGTGGCGAGATACGCACCAACACCCTGGCCGTACTTGTCGAGCCCGGCCCGCTGCGCAAAGCGGATGAACAGGCCACAGTCGGAGTTGCGCTGCGACTCGTTCTCTTCCGCCCAGGCCAGCATGTCATTCCAGCTCTTGATCTCCATCCAGCGCTCGATGGAACAGCCGAGCCACTGCTTCTCGAGCCACTCGCGCTTCCACATGTCCAGAATGGCGATGGAGCGCGTGACGTCCGAGAGGCTGGGCGCGCACATCACGCCGCCCGGGATCATGAAGCTCGAGTGCGGCCACTGGCCGCCGAACATGGCGTACACCTCCACCGGCTTGGCGGACAGCGTGACCCCCGGCTCGAAACTGGTGCCGACGAACGGGGCAAAGCGGCGGACCACTTCGTCATACTCGGGCAGGTGCGCGTACTTCTTGTTGCAGAGGTCGATCGCAAACAGCGCGTAGAACCAGCGTGGAATGGAGAGCAGCGTCTCGCACGCCTGCGCAATGTTGCGAATGAGGGTCGCGTTCTGCGGCATGTGCGTCTTCCACGCCGTGTCCAACGCATACGCGCTCTTGTAGAGGTGCGAGCCGCCGCAGATACCGCAGATGCGCGGCGTCACGATCAGCCCCGCCTGCGGATCCTTGCCGCGAAGAATGATCTCAAACCCGCGGAACATGCTCGCTTCGGTCCACGCATCGGTCACCACGCCGTCACGAATCGTGACGCGGAGATCGAGGTCCCCCTCGACGCGTCCAAGCGGGGAGATGCGGAGGTCGTTCACCGGCTGAGTCGCCGTGGCCATGTCAGTGCTCTGGGAGTGAAGGTGGGAGGAGACTCAGGCGATCAGACGACGAACATGTCTTCCTTCGTCCACTTCGGCGCCGCGATGCGCGCGGCCGCCGCGTGTGCCATGTACGAGACGTGATCCGTCCCGGTGGGCACTTCCTTCGGAATCGTGCCACTCACCTTCTGCGTCTTGAACACCGTGCCCGGCTTGAGATCGTGGAACGGGAACTCGGGCTCGGTGCACCCGGTGCAGGGCATGCCGGCGCGCGTCTTGGAGCTCTGCCGGTTCCACAGAATGCGATTGCACGGCGAGTGCGTCATGGGCCCACGGCAGCCGAGTTCGTAGAAGAGGCAGCCCTGACGCGTACCCTGGCCGAACTCCATCGTGCTCTGCTTGTACTCGAAGTACTGCACGCGTGTACAGCCGGTCTGCGTGAACGTCTTGAAGAACGTCTGCGGGCGCTGGAGGTCGTCGAGCGCGATATCGCCAGCGCGGCCGGCGGCGATGGCCACGAGGATCTGCGTGACCCAGTCCGGATGCGTCGGGCAGCCGGGGATGTTCACGACCGGCAGCCCCCACTTGGACTTGAAGTCGCTCCCCAGGAAGCCGCCGTGCTTGCGCTTGAGGTACTGCAACCCTACGGAGTCCACCGGATTGGGCTCGGTGGCCGGGATGCCGCCCCAGCAGGCGCAGTCGCCCAGCGCGACGACAGCACCGGCGTGACTGGCGATCTCCTTCACCCAGTCCTTCATGGGGCGGTCGGCGAACATGTTGAACCGACCGGTGTTGTTGGGCCCGAGGATCACGGTGCCTTCAAACACGAAGATGTCGAGCTGCTTCTTGCCGCTCGCCAGGTCATCGAGGAGCTGACGCACGGGGGCGCCCATCTCGAGGCCCAGGGAGGGGTGCCACAGGATCTCAATGCCGAAGTCGGTCACCAGATCGCACGCGCTCGGTTCTTCGGCATTCAGGAACGACATCGTGTTGCCGGAACACGCGCCGCCCTGCAGCCACAGCACCGTTGCCATGATGGGAGGTCTCCTGCGGGAGATGAAGCCGGAGGACAGGTGATCCGGCCGTAGAGGTGGGAATTGCAGGCGACACAATGCGAACCGGGCGGGGGGCCAACAATAGCAAGAAGAGGCTACGCGGCCCACGCTCGCGGGGCGCTACCCCAGCACGATCAGCCCCTGCGACGACGCAATGCGCACCAGCTCGACCTGGTTGTGGGCATCGAGCTTCTGCATGAGATTCGCGCGGTGCCGCGTAGCCGTGTGCGGCGAAATGTTGAGCCGTTCGGCGACTTCGCTCGTGGTATGCCCCGCCGCAATGAGCTGCAGCACCTCGCGCTCGCGCGTGGTGAGAGTCGTCGGACGCGCGGTGACCTCCAGCAGCCGGCTCCGGTCGATCGCCGCCGCCACGTACTTCTGGCCGCGAATCACCCCGTCGATGGCCTGAAAGAGCTCGTCGTCCATCGAATCCTTGAGCAGGTAGCCGTCGGCCCCACTCGTCATCGCCTGCCCCACCAGATGCATTTCGTCGTGCATCGTGAGGATCAGGACCTTCACGGGGATCGGCTTGCTGCGGAGCCGGCGGAGCGTCTCCAGGCCGTCGATCCCCGGCATGTTGAGATCGAGCACCATCACGTCGGGGCGCAACTGCTCCACGGCCGCGAGCGCGGCCTCCCCCGACCCGGCTTCGCCCACGACCTCAAAGCGCGAATCCATGCGCAGGAGCACGGCCAGGCCGCGCCGCACGAGCGCATGATCGTCCACCAGCAGAATTCGCGCCTTGGCCATGCGCTACGACAGCGGCAGATCGATCAGCAGGCGCGTCCCCTCGCCGGGGGCGCTCGACACCTGCAGCGTCCCGCCGAGCATGTGGACGCGTTCGCCGATGCCGCGTAGCCCCAGCCCGGGCGTGCGCTCATCGGGGCGGAAGCCACGGCCGTCGTCGGTGATGCGCACGGCCAGGGAATGCCCGGTATGCGACACGCGCACGGCACATGTCGTGGCCTGCGCATGCACGCACACGTTCGTGAGCGCCTCCTGCACGATGCGGAACACCGCGGTTTCGTGCAGCGGCCAGCGCCGTTCGTCGATCCCCTCGAACGCGACCGACACCTGCAGCCCACTCCGTTGTTCGGCATCGTGCGCCAACTGGCCGATGGCCGAGGCCAAACCATGCTGGTCGAGACTCGGGGGGCGCAGCCGCCGGGCGAGTTGACGGAACCGCGAGGTCGCCTGATTCACCTGCAGACGCAGCTCATCGAGCGGCGCTGCGAGGGTTGGATCGGTGGCGGGCACGACGCGCGACAGCACCTGCAGCGCCAGCTTGACCCCCACGAGCGCCTGCCCGGTTTCATCGTGCAGATCGCGGGCGATGTGTTGCCGCTCTTCTTCCAGCCGTTCGGCATGGCGCGCGAAGAGCTGCCGGATCTCGTCGTTCTTCGCCTCCAGCGCGTTCACCAGCCGCGCGTTCTCGATCGCCATGGCGGTGGTGTCCGCCAGCGCCTCGAGAAACGCCGCATCGTTCCAGGTGAACGCCGCGCGCTCCACGCCCCGATGTAATTCGAGAAACCCCACCACCGTATGCATCGCGTCACGCAGGGGGACACAGAGCGCGTGACGGATGGTCCCTTCGGTGACGAGATCGGGATCGGCGGCCGGATCGTTCGGGTAATCGGGGGCGAGATACGCGAACTCGTGGTCGAGCACGATCCCCGGGATCCCCTGCTTCCGAGGCCAGCGACGCGTGGCGCGCGTCCATTGCCCATGCTGCCAGTAGGCCGTGGCCTCCATGACCAGATCGCCACTCGGTCTCGCCACGGCGAGCCCGCCGCGACCGGCGTCGGCTTTGAGAAAGCGAGCCGCATGCTCGACCATCTCGTTCACGAGCACTTCGGGCGCCCGATGCTGATGCACCGAGCCCGAGAACGCGAGCAACGCCTCCATCCCGTTGGACCATTCCGACAGGCGCCCCAGCAGTTGCGCCCGGTCGAGGCCTACCACGGTCTGCTCCGCGATCGTGCCGAGGAGCATCAGGTCCGAATCGGTGAACGCGCGTTCGTCCGGGCTCGCCACCAGCAACACGGCGACGGCGTGCCCGGCGTGATGCAACGCGGGCATCACGGCGAGACTGCCGTACCCCACACTCGCCGGCGTGGAGAAGGTGCCTGGCAGCATCGTGAACGGGTCGTTCGACACCAGACGCTCACGTCGGGTCGCCGCGACGGTCATGATGGCGCGCATCACGGCGGTGATGGCCGGGTCCAGCACCGCGCCGCCGGCCACGGCGGTGATCTCACTGTCGATCACCGTCGCCACCAGTGCGAGATCCGCCCCGAGCATTGGCGGCAACAGCGCCGCCAGCTCGGCGGCGAGCGTCGCGCCATCCGGTTCGCGCGCGAGCAGCTGCGCGACGGTGAACACGTGCTGCAGCCGGTCCGCCGCGGAGCGCAGTGGATGGCTGCCGCCGTCTTCGAGTTTCAGTGGGTGCGCCACACGCGGTCGGGACGCCATACCGTCACGGTAACGTCGTGCACGCGACTCCGCACGGCAGCGCTTGCTCGCTCAAACAACGACGTCACGGCGGGTGGACCGCCACCCCTGTCGACGCGTTTCGAGGGCGGCATACCAGGTGGCCATCCCCGTGCCTTTACGCGCGGAGCAGGAGAGGATCGTCATCCCGGGGCGTACCGATTCGATCGACTGCCGTGCCGCCTCCCAGTCGAACTCACAGGCCTCGGCGAGATCGACCTTGGTGATCATGGCGACGTCGGCCGAGTTGAACATCGTGGGATACTTGAGCGGCTTGTCCTCGCCTTCGGTGACGGAGAGGAGGGCCACGCGCATGGCCTCGCCCAGATCGTAGGAGGCCGGGCAGACCAGATTGCCGACATTCTCGATGAACAGCACATCGAGCTGGTCGATCGCGAAGTCGTCGAGGTGGGCCTCGATCATCTCCGCTTCCAGGTGACAGCGTCCGTGGGTGTTGATCTGCCTGGCCGGAGCGCCGCTGCGCGCCAGGCGCTGCGCGTCGTTGTCGGTTTCGAGATCGCCGACCAGGGCGGCGACCCGCAGCCCCTGCTCGCGCAACTCGCGCAGGGTGCGTTCAAGAAACGCGGTCTTTCCGGTGCCCGGGCTCGACACCAGGTTCACGACGAAGACGCCCGCGGCCTCGAAGCGGCGGCGCAGGGCGCGCGCCAGTTCATCGTTCTTCTTGAGAATGCCAGCACGCACCTCGACGATGCGTGTTTCCGTGGCAGTGAGAGGCACGGTCGGCGCACTCATGAGGCGGCACTCTGGGTGAGCGGCGTGAAATCCGGCTGCTCCACCTCCAGATGCGTCAATTCCAGCTCACGCCCCCGCCGAATGTCGCCGCTCGGCGTCTGACAGTCCGGACACCGAAAGCGGTTCACGCCCGGCAGCGCCTTCTCCGAGCCGCACGGCTTGCAGTAGATGCTGATCGGGACGTCCTCGATGACCAGCCGCGAGCCGTCGAGGGGCGTACCCGCGGTGGCGATGTCGTAGCAGAAGAGCAGCGCGCCCGCCTCAATCCCTGACAACCGCCCGACCGCCACGTGCACGGCGCTGACCCGCACGGCGCCGAGGCGGCGCGCTTCACCGACGGCCACGTCGACGATGCCATGCGCAATGGAGAGTTCGTGCATGGCGATTACTTGCTGAGGTTCTGCCCGTAGGCCTTCGAGACGTGCAGGGCGAAATCGAGCGCGCGATTCACATCCGGGTCGCGAATGGCCTTGAGCAGACCGAAGAGCCCCAGCGGCCGGGTTTCCCGCTTGACCGCGCGCGCCTCGTCGTAGGAGTCGGCCACCGACCGGCCGATCTTGCCGAGCGCCTCGACGGCCTTGGGTTCGAGCATCCCCGACTTCACCAGCGTCTGCCCGGCGGTCACCAGCGCGGGCATGGCGCGCATGACCTCCTTGAGCTTCACCAGATCGGGCTGCGTGGCCTTCTTGAGATCCGCCACGTCTTCGGAGAGCGCCTGGCCAATCCCCTCACTGCGCTTGAGGAAGCCGTCCACGCTCTCGAGGACGAACGAGGCCAGTTCGAGGCGGTCCAACACATCGAGGAGCGACTGAAGCACCTTGGGATCGCCGAGGCGCTCCAGCAGGGGCGAATTGATGATCCGGTCGAACGCCGGCGACGCCGTGACATCCGCAAGCTGCACGCTGGCCTTGGCCAGCTGGGGCAGGCGACCGATCACCTCACCGGCGGTTGTCTCCTCGCCCGTCATCTTCTTGAGATCGGCGACGCTGGAGGCCACACTCTCCGCGACCACATCGGCGCGCGCCAGGAAGCCACTCAGGGCATCGGCAGTGAACGCAATGACGTCCAGACGGTCCAGCAGGCGATTCAGTGCGTCGATCGTCTTCTCTTCCGAGAGGCGGGCGAGCAGCTGCTCCTGGGCAGCACTCGGCTCGGACGGCACGGCGATTCCCATCGAACTTCCTCCTGGCGGGCGCAACGGCGGGGGTGGGATGGGCTACTCTATGGTCCGGTTTCGGATGGCGTTATGGCATGAACTTGCTATTCTCGCATTCAGCCATGCGGAAACACGTTGACCCCATGATTGCCGCCTCACCGCCCCCCGAGGCCGTTCGCCGCCAAGTCCGGGTGCGGGGCACGGTGCAGGGGGTAGGGTTCCGGCCGTTCGTCCATCGGATCGCCCACGCCCATGGCGTGACTGGCTGGGTCTACAACGACGACGACGGCGTGCTGATCGAGGTCGAGGGCGCGCCGGACCTCGTCGAGGCGTTTCTCGCTGCGCTGGTGGCGGAGGCCCCGGCGGCATCGGTGGTCGATGAGGTCACGACGGTGGTGGTGCCGATCGCGCAGGCCTCGGACTTTGTCATTCGCGAGAGTCCGGCCCGCGCCGGCGGTACGGTGCCCATCTCGCCCGATCTGGCGACCTGCGCCGACTGCTGGCGCGAGTTCAACGATCCGACCGACCGTCGCTATCGCTACCCGTTCCTCAATTGCACGCAGTGCGGGCCGCGCTTCACGATCGTGCTCGACGTGCCGTACGACCGCACGCGCACCACCATGCGGCAGTTCACGATGTGCCCGGACTGTCAGCGCGAGTACGACGATCCGACGAGCCGTCGCTTTCACGCGGAGCCGAATGCGTGTCCGGTGTGCGGGCCCTCGCTGGCGTGGTATGCGCCCGGTGGGCCCGATGTCCTGGCGCGGCGTGAGGAGGCGCTCGCGCAGGCGCTCGCTGTGCTGCGCGCCGGCGGCGTGATCGCGGTGAAGGGGATTGGCGGGTATCACCTGGTGTGCGATGCCACGAACGAGCAGGCGGTCGCGACGTTGCGCGCGCGCAAACATCGCCCCGACAAGCCGCTCGCCATTCTCGTCGGCTCGCTCGACACGCTGCGCACGTTTGCGCGGGTAAGCGAGGGAGCGGCTGCGTCGCTGACGTCACCGGCCCACGCCATCGTGCTCGTGCCGCACGCCGCCTCCACCCCGATTGCGCCCAACGTCGCCCCCGGCATAGACACGATTGGCGCCATGCTGCCGTCGCTGCCACTGCACGCCATGCTGGCAACGGTCGGTCCGCTCGTGTGCACCAGCGGCAATCTGTCCGACGAGCCGATCGCCTGGCGCGATGAGGATGCCCGCGCGCGCCTGGCCCCGCTCGTCGATGGGGCGCTGGCGCACGATCGCCCCATCGAAGTCCCCTGCGACGATTCGGTCGTGCAGATCGGTCGTGATGAGCGCGAGCGACCGGTGCGCCGGTCGCGCGGGTATGCGCCATTTCCCCTCGCGGTGCCGTTGGGTGACTATGCGTCTACGCGGGTGCTCGCCGTAGGCGCCGAGCTCAAGGCCACCGTTGGCGTGTTGCAGGGCGCGCGCTGCTTTCTGTCGAGCCATATCGGTGATGTGGCGAGTCCGGACACGCTCGCTGCGCTGACGCACGCGGTGGCGCACCTTGAGCGGCTGCACGATGCGCACCCCGAGCGCATCGCCTGTGATGCGCATCCGGGATATCTCTCCGCCGCCTGGGCATCGCGCGAGGCCGCCGCACGCGGACTCCCGCTGGTGCGTGTACAGCATCATCACGCGCATCTCGCCAGCCTGATGGCGGAGCACGGCCTTACCGATACCGACACGCTGTTCGCGTTCACCTTCGATGGCACCGGCTACGGCCCCGATGGCACCATCTGGGGTGGCGAGGCGCTGCTGGGCGGCTATCGGAGCTACTCGCGCCTCGCGAGTCTCACCCCCTTCCTGCTCGCTGGTGGCGATGCGGCGGTGAAGCAGACCTGGCGCACGGCGCTCGGTCTGCTGCACGCCCTCGGGATCCCCGTCGACGACGCCACTGCGCTCGACGCGACGCTCGAGCCGGCCCAGAAGCGGGCGCTGGCCTGGCAGCTGGCGAAGGGGATGGGGTGTGCCACCACGACCAGCATGGGGCGCCTCATCGATGCCTGCGCCGCACTGGCGGGCGGCCGTCGGGTGGTGAGCTACGAGGGGCAGGGGGCCATCGAGTTCGAGGCGCTCGCGGCGGGTGCCACCGCGGCCGATTCGGCGCCGCTGGCCGGGCGATATCGGATGCGAGTGGAGGAAAACCCTGACTCCGGCCCCCACGCGCCGGCCCGCATTATGGACGTGGCGCCCCTGGTGCGCGCCCTGCTCGCCGACGTGCGCGCGCAGGGACAGCCCGAAGCGCCGTCACCGGCGGACATCGCGCGCGCCGTCCACGAGGGGATTGCGGCTGGCATGGTGGAGGTGGCCCGGTACGCGCGGAACGCGCACGGGATACACGCCGTTGGCCTGACCGGTGGCGTGTTTCAGAATCGCCTGTTGTCTGACCTGGCCCGCACGGCGCTCGTCGCCGAAGGATTCACTGTGCTCGAGCATCATCGCGTTCCCAGCAACGACGGCGGTCTGGCCCTGGGGCAGGCCATGATCGCCGCGTGCACCGATCTCTCGGGAGCGGCGTGATGACCGAACTCCTGCTGCCGGCGCTCGGCATCGGCTTCGTGGTGGGGTTCCGCCACGCGTTCGAGCCGGACCATCTCGCGGCCGTCACGACCCTCGCCACACGGGAGGGCGGCATGTCGCACGCCGCGCGGCTGGGGGTCGCCCGGGGAATCGGGCACACGGCGAGTGTGGCGCTCGTAGCCGTCGCCCTCATTCTGCTGGGCATCCGGGTCCCGGAGCGCTTCTACAGCACGGCCGAACTCGGCGTCGCCACGCTGCTCATCGTGCTGGGGGTGGGCTCCCTGTGGGTCGAAGCGCGGCGGCATCGCCATGCGCTGGGAGAGCCGCACCACGCGGCCCATTCGCATCATCACTCGCACGTGCACACCGCCGAGGTGCGGACGGCGTCACGGGCGCTCGGGTTTGGGCTCGCGCATGGGCTCGCCGGCAGCGGCGCCGTCGTGGTGCTGCTCGTGGCCGCCTCGCGCGATGTGCGCGAGCAGTTTGCCTATCTGCTCACCTTTGGCGTGGGCACCATCGTGGGCATGTCGCTGGTGAGTTTTCTCACCGGCACCGCCACCGGCATGGTCAGCAAGCGCAACGCGAGCGCCGCCCGCTACGTGCGCCTCGGCGCGGCGGCGATGAGTGTGGTTGTTGGCCTCTCACTCGGCGCGGGCGTGCTGGCTGAGCTCCGCTAGCGCGCGCGCTCCAACTTGACGCGACTGTAGGCGATCTGAAATCCCGCGCGCTGCGCGTTGCGTTGCGACGCGCTGCCGGGTGCGGTCACCATCATGGCGAGGTCGGCGCCCTGCTCCATGGCAAACGCGAGGCGCGCCATGAGCAGCAATCGCTGCGCGCCGTGACCGCGGAACGCGGGAATGGTGCTCGCGCCGGCCAAGAGCGCGACGCCCTCGTGCAGGTGGAGACTGCCAGCGGCGATCGCGTCGCCCCGATACTCCACCAGAAACGCGTGCGTATCCTGGGCCGCCGCACTGACCTCGCCAAAGCCGCGCACGAAGTCCGCGAGTTCCGGTGTCTCTGCCCAGCCGCGGGCCGACGTGTCCGCCCAGCGCCCGACCTCCGAGGCCTCAATGCGACGCACGGACATCGAACTCCCGACGCCGCCCCCCGAGCGTGGGAGTCGCTGCCACAGTACCGCGGACCACTCGATGGGTCGATAGCCGCGTCCGGTGAGGTGTGCGAGCAGTCCCACATCGGCGGTGGTGGCCACCTCATGACTGGTCGCCGCCCCCCGTTCCGTGAAGAACGCCTCGAGCACGTCGAGCTGCGCCTCGCGCGCGTCGGTCATCGTGCCGAGGCCGAACGTCTGTGTCAGCGGCGAGCCCGCGCCGTCGAACATCGCCCAGGTGCCGTCGACGTCGCACCAGGTGGCGCCCACCTCGGGCGCGAGCCGGGCGCGGGCTTCGACGAACGCCCGGTTGGCATGGGCTTCGGCGCGCTCGAGCCGTTGGGCGAGCGCGCGATCGGAGAGAAGCAGGTCACGCATGACGTATATTGTGCCGATGCTCGTCCCCGTGCTCGTCCCGATGATCCGTCAGCTCGAAGAGCCCGCTCAGCGCTACACCGGCGGCGGGCTCCCCAAGGGCTGGATCATGATCGTCATCAGCGTGGCGCTGTACATCCTGCCGTCGCTGCTCGCCTGGAAGAACGAAAGCCCGCGGCGCACAAAGATCCTGCTCATCAACCTGCTGCTCGGCTGGACGGTGATCGGCTGGATTGTGGCGATGATCATGACCTTCGCCTATGTCGCGCCACCCGCGGGCGAGACGGACGTGCCGCACGAGCCGGGAACTGGCCAGTAGGAGAAGCCGCGAAGGGACACGAAGGCGCTACGGCACGAATACGCAGCTTGAACGCGCCGGGATCGTCAACGCCGTGCCACTAAGCGACGCACACGCCTTGAGGACATCGGATCCGATCGCCGGCACCGGGAGTGTGACTGTCGCCGGGGTGTTCGCGTTGTTGATCGCCACTACCACGGTGCCGCGGCGATAGACGAACTGCTGTTCGGTGGCGAGCAGGTGTTCGATCTTGCCCGTGCGCAGCGCGGGGGTCTTGGCGCGGAGCTGCAGCAGCGTCTGGATGTGCGTCCACACGCTCTGCTGATCGGCGGTCCGACCGGCGGGGGTGAAGGCATTGGTCGCGTCGCCCGGCCAGCCGCCGGGGAAGTCGCGGCGGTTGTCCGGATCACCACCGCCGGGCATGGCGATCTCGTCGCCGTAGTAGAGCATCGGCGTGCCGCGATTGGTGAGCAGGAGCGTGTACGCCAGCTTGAGTCCGGCCACCGTCGCCCCACGCTCCCCCATGAACCGCGGCTCGTCGTGCAGCCCGAGCAGCGTCACCATCGCGTTCGGATTGGCATAGAGGAAGTCGCGCGACAGCATCTTCACCACTTCCCGCAGCGAGCCGCCGCGGGCGAAGGCCTCGCGCATCACGAAGTGCATCGGGAAGTCGAACATGTAGTCCACCCCCGTCTTCACGCCGTCCGGCGTGACATGCGTGCCTTCGAAGTACGCAATGTGGGCCGGGTCGCCGTCGAGTACTTCACCCACCACGTTCATCTTCGGATACTGCTTCTTGATCGCGGCCATCCAGTCGCGCCAGAACTTCACCGGCACGTACTGCCACGTATCCTGACGGATGGCATCGATGCCGCTGACGCCGGCCCACCAGAGGGTGTTCTGGATGATGTACTTCGCGACCTCCGGATCATCCTGATTGAGATCGGGCAGGATGTTCACGAACCAGCCGTCGAGCACCGTTTTCGTCATGGCCAGATTCGCGGCCTGGTCGCGCAGCGTCCACGTCTGCCAGTCGTTGTTCGGATGCTGGGCTTCGGTGCCATGGAACCAGGTCGGCGTCGGCGCGTCCTTCACCCATGGGTGATAGGGGCCGGTGTGGTTCGCGACCATGTCCATCACCAGCTTGATCCCCATCGCGTGCGCCTCATCCGTCAGCGCGCGCAGCTCAGCGAGCGTACCGAGGTGCTCGTCCACGTTGTAGAAGTCCACCGCGCCGTAGCCGTGATAGCCGGTGCTGGTCTGACCATCGTAGACCTCCTTGGTATCCTCGCCGTCGTTCTGATCGTACACCGGCGTCATCCAGAGCGCGGTGATGCCGAGCGACTTGAGGTACGGCAGCTGCTTGCGTACGCCGGCGAGGTCTCCGCCGTGGTACCAGCGCCGCTTGGTGCGATCGAGAATCCCCGGCGACTTCTTGGTGCGATCATTGGTGGTATCGCCGTTCGCGAACCGATCGGGCATGATCAGATAGATCACGTCATCGTTCGAGAAGCCCTGAAAGCGCCCCATCGTGGGGAGCTGGGCGCTCACGGTGAAGGGTGCCTTCGCGCTCCCCTGTGCCGTGGTCAGCGTGATGGGATAGTCACCC
The DNA here is from genome assembly GCA_019752115.1 of Gemmatimonadaceae bacterium. NCBI lineage: Bacteria > Pseudomonadati > Gemmatimonadota > Gemmatimonadia > Gemmatimonadales > Gemmatimonadaceae > Gemmatimonadaceae bacterium. The sequence continues at coordinate 70,920 of JAIEMN010000003.1, read as the reverse complement.
GGCTTGATCGTTGGCGCGATGCGCACATCGAGCATCGCGTAGGTGCCGGCCGCATTCACGGTCACCGCACCGCAGACCAGCGGCGCACACGACGCGCGTGCGCCCGCCAGGTGCGCCCCGCGCACGAGCACGCGCACGGGGTTGATGCTGTGGTTCGCCCACCAATTGGGCGGTTCGACCTTGCTGACACTGGGCGCCTGCGCCCTCAGCGCGCCCGCGCTGAAGGTCAATGCCAGAGCGATGCGGCGGGACGCTCGAATCATGCGCCTATCTCGTTTCAGGTTGCTTCACCCGCAGCACCAGCAGCGCGGCGAGTGCCATAAAGGCCCCGCCAGCCACCACGGCCGCGAGCCGGTTGTTGTCGAGCACGTTGTTCATCACCCAGCCAAAGCCGAGCGACGCGACGATCTCGGGGAGGACGATGAAGAAATTGAAGATCCCCATGTACACGCCCGTCTTGCCGGCCGGCAGCGCGTTGGCCAGCATCGAATACGGCATGGAGAGCGTGCTCGCCCACGCGATGCCCACCCCGACCATGGACAGCATCAGCAGCCACGGCGTGTGGATCACGCTCACCGACATCAGGCCGATCGCACCGGCCGAGAGGCAGAGCGCGTGCGTCACCTTGGCGCCCCGCAGCTTGGCGATGGGCGGCAGGAAGAACGAGAAGAAGAAGCACACCACCGAGTAGGCGGCGAAGCAGAGCCCGGCGTAGGCGACGCCTTCCTGATAGAGCGGCGACTGCGCGTCGGGGGCGCCGAACACGTTCACCGCCACGGCCGGCCCGAAGTAGAGCCACATGCAGAAGAGGCCAAGCCACGTGCAGATCTGCACCAACGCCAGCTGGCGCATGGTCACCGGCATCTCGCGAATGGCGGCGAGAATCTCCCGCGCACCGGCCGCCAAGCCGGCGCTCTGCGCCTTTTCACGTTCGAAGGCCGCCATATCCTCGGGCGGCTTTTCCTTGGTCGTCAGCACCGTATAGAGCACCGCGCCGAAGAACGCCGCCGAGCCCACCATGAACGACAGCCGCACTGCCTGCGGAATCGTGCCCGGGGCGCTCGGCGCCACGCCAAACCAGTTGGTGAGCATCCACGGCAGCGCATTCGCAATGGAGGCGCCTAGACCGATGAACAGCGACTGCATCGCGAATCCCCGCGTCCGCCCTTCCGGCGGAAGCAGGTCGGCCACGAAGGCGCGGAACGGCTCCATCGACACGTTGATCGAGGCGTCGAGCACCCACAGCAGCCCGGCGGCCATCCACAGCGCACTCACCTGCGGCATGATCAGCAGCGCCAGCGAACTGAGGATCGCGCCGATCATGAAGAACGGGCGGCGGCGACCGAAACGCGGCGACCAGGTACGGTCGCTCAGATGGCCGATCACCGGCTGCACGAGCAATCCCGTCAGCGGCGCGGCCAGCCAGAGCATCGGGATCTGGTCCGGCTTGGCTCCCAGATACTCGTAGATGGCACTCATGTTCGCCATCTGCAGCCCCCAGCCGAACTGAATGCCGAGGAAACCGAAGCTCATGTTCCAGATGGCCCAGAAGTTTCCGGGCCCGGGGTCGCGCGTGGTGGTGTTCACCGTTCGTACGTCACCGCGAGCTCCCGCAGGCGCTCGGTCAGGTGGGGCGTGAGTTGCTCCCATGTGAAACGGAACCCCCAGTTGCCGGATTGGCGGCCAGGCAGGTTCATGCGCGCCTCACTCCCGAGGCCGAGCACGTCCTGCATCGGTACAAGCACCGTGTTCGCCACCGAGGCGAGCGCCGTGCGGATCAATACCCAGTGCATGTCGCTGCCGTCGGTGGCGAGATAGCGCTTGGCGAACGCCTTCTCGCGGTCAACTGCATCGGCGGAGCGGGTCGAGTCGCCCTCGCCCGTGGAGCGCCACCAGCCCATGGTGGTGTCGTTGTCGTGCGTGCCGGTGTACACCACGCGCTCGCGAATGTAGCGATGCGGAATGAAGTCGCTCGACTGGCCGTCGAACGCGAACTGCAGGATGCTCATCCCGGGATAGCCGAACTGCTCGCGCAGCTGCTCCACCTCGGGGGTGATGAGCCCCAGATTCTCGGCGATGATGGGCAGCGGGCCGAGCGCCGATGTGAGCGCGTCGAAGAGCGCTGCGCCCGGTCCCTTCACCCAGCGGCCGGTGATGGCGTTCGGCGCGTCGCCGGGGATCTCCCAGTAGGCCTCAAAGCCGCGGAAGTGATCGAGGCGCACGACGTCGAACATCTGGAGGGCGGCCCGCATGCGGGCGATCCACCAGGAGTAGCCCTCGGCGTGCATCCTCTCCCAGTCATAAAGGGGATTGCCCCAGAGCTGTCCGGTTTCGCTGAAGTAGTCGGGCGGCACACCGGCCTGCACCTTGAGCGTCCCGTCGGCGTGCAGGAAGAACTCGTTGCAGTTGGCCCAGACGTCGGCCGAGTCGTGCGCGACGTAGATGGGCACATCGCCCATGAGCTGAATGCCGCGCTGCTGGCAGGCGCGATGAATGGCGCCGTACTGCCCGAAGAACACGTACTGCTGCTTGTGGATGCGCTCGATCTCGGCCTTGAGCTCCACATCCCAGCGGGCCATGGCGGCGGGCTCCCGCTGGGCGGCGCCCGCCTCCCACTGGGTCCACGCCACGCCACCGTGGGCCTGCTTGAGGGCCATGAAGCGCGCGTAGTCGGGGAGCCAGTGGGCTTCGCGCTGGACGAACGCGCGCACCGCGTCGTCGTACGGCACGGTATCGAGCCAGCGGGCCAGCGCCTGCTGCTTGCAGGCGATGACGTGGCCGAAATCCACCTGGTGGGCGGGGAAGTCGCCGCTGTAGCCCGGGACGTGAATGAGGAGCGGATTGCCGGCGAACGCGGAGAAGCACTGGTAGGGCGAGTCGCCGTAGCCGGTGGGCCCGAGCGGCAGCACCTGCCAGATCTTCATGCCGCTCGCGGCGAGCCAGTCGATGAAGCGAAAAGCGTCGGGACCGAAGTCGCCGATGCCCCCGGCACCGGGGAGCGAGGTGGGATGCAGCAGGATGCCGGCAGCGCGTGGGAACTTCATGGCAGCAGAAAAGCGGCGGGCGAGGTAGGGGAGGGAGCTCGCAAGCTTGTGCGCGGGACGCGGAATCGCCAGCGGGAAAAATCATGGCTCGGGTCATGAAACCGATTACCAGAAAAACACTTGCACGACTTTGCGCATGAAAAGGTTTACTTGCCCCTCATCGGCGAAATCATTCTTGACAACACTGTTCCCACTCCGTTTCGTGGCGTGCGTTCACCCGCCGAATCGACTCACCTTCCCCCCGAGTCGGACGCAGCAGTCCTTCGATGCTTGGACTCCCGTTCAGGATCATCGAGCGAATGCCGTTACCAATCCCTCCCCGTTTCCCCACCCTGGGTGCGACGCGCCCGTTGCGTTCCGCGACGCGCACGCGCATCCGCTCTTCAGCACCCCCGGAGGTTCGTTTCATGTTCGTTGGCGCCCGTTGGCTACTCGCCGCGGTGACCGCCGTCGGACTGCTTAGCGCCCAGCAGGTCTCGGCGCAGGGCAGCACCGGCCGCATCACCGGTCGCGTCGTCGAAACATCATCGCAGGGCCCCCTGGCCAATGTGCAGGTGCTCGTGGTCGGTACGACCGTCGGCGCCCACACCCGGCCGGACGGTGGCTACGTGCTCGTCGGCGTTCCCGTCGGCACGCAGAAGATCCGCCTCAGCCGCATCGGCTACGCCGCCAAGGAAGTCTCGGTGAGCGTGCAGCCCGACCAGTCGGCCACGGTCGACGTCTCCCTCGACGCCCTCGCCGCGCAGCTCGCGGCCGTCGTGACGACCGGCTACGGCACGCGCGAAGCCCGTGATCGTACGGGCGTCGTCGAAACCGTCACCGAGAAGACCTTCAACACCGGTCGCGTCATCAACCCGGCCCAGCTCATTCAGGCCAAGGTCCCCGGTGTGCAGGTCGTCGACAACAACGAGCCGGGCGGTGGCATGGCCATCCGCATCCGCGGCGGCACGTCCATCAACGCCTCCAACGAGCCGCTCTTCGTCATCGACGGGGTGCCGCTCCAGATCGGCGGTGGCGTGTCGTCGGGCCGTAACCCGCTCAACTTCATCAACCCGGGCGACATCGAGAGCATCTCGGTGCTCAAGGACGCCTCGGCCACGGCCATCTACGGCTCGCGCGGCGCCAACGGTGTCGTCATCGTCACCACCAAGCGCGGCTCGATCGGCACGCAGGTGACCTACGGCTCGTCGTACTCGAGCTCGTCGATCATCAAGAACCTCGACATGATGTCGGCGGCGCAGTATCGCGCGGCGATGCAGCAGTTCGCGCCGGGCAATGTGAGCCGCCTCGGCTCGGCCAACACCAACTGGCTCGACGCCATCGAGCGCACGGCCGGTGGGCAGGAACAGAACATGGCGGTGTCGGGCGGCAAGGACGCCATGCGCTACCGGCTGTCGCTCAACTACCTGAACCAGGACGGCGTGCTGCAGGGCACCACGGCCCGCCGTATCGCCTCGAACTTCAACTACAGCGATCGTCTCTTCAACGATCAGCTCGAAGTGAAGACGAGCCTCAAGGCGTCGAAGAACGACGACTTCTACACGCCGGGTGGCGTGCTGGGCAATGCGACGGCCATGAACCCGACGCAGCCGATCAAGAACGCCAACGGTACGTACTTCCAATGGTCGGATCCGCTCGGCGCGAACAACCCGCTCAGCGATCTCGGCCTGGTGACGGAGCGCGGCAACGTGTTCCGCACGATTGGCAACGTCGAGACGCGCTATCGCATCCCGCACGTCGAAGGACTCTCGGTCACGGCGCGCGCCGGCTACGACTTCACGCAGTCCACGCGCACGTACTTCTCGCCCGCCACCGCGCAGACCGACATCGAGTCGAGCCGCGGCGGCCGCTTCGACCAGAACAACCCGCGCCAGGTCAATACGGTCTTCGAAACGTTCGCCAACTACGCGCGCCACTATGACGCGTACAAGAGCGACGTCGACTTCACGACCGGTTACACCTACGAGCAGTCGAACGGCTACTACCCGTCGATGTTCGCCCAGAAGCTCTCGACGAGCCTCCTCGGCATCAACGGCATCCCGGGCGCCGAGACGTACGGCAACTTCCTGGACGTGCAGGACGCCAAGCTGATTTCCGGCTTCGCCCGCCTGAACTACACGCTGAACGACAAGTACCTCTTCACCGGCGGTGTCCGTCGTGACGGATCGTCGCGCTTCGGCCCCGGCAACCAGTGGGGTGTGTTCCCGTCGGCCGCGTTCGCGTGGCGCGTCATCGACGAGCCGTTCCTCAAGGACAAGACGCCGCTGTCGGACCTCAAGCTCCGCTACAGCTGGGGTGTGAACGGTAACCAGGCGTTCGGCAACTACCTCTTCGTGTCCACCTACGGCACGTCGAATGGCCAGGCGCTCGTCCAGTTCGGCAACTCGTTCATCAACATGATCCGTCCGAGCGCCGTTGACCCCGCCATCAAGTGGGAGCAGACGACCTCGAACAACATCGGCGCGGACTTCGGCCTCTTCTCGAACCGCATCACGGGGTCGGCCGAGTATTACGTCAAGAACACGAAGGACCTGATCTTCAGAGTCCCGGTTCCGGCCGGTACGAACCTCTCGAACTTCGTCACGACCAACATCGGCAGCCTGCAGAACAAGGGCTGGGAACTCGGGCTGACGGGCAAGGTGTTCGAGGCGGCGAAGCAGGGCGCCTTCAGCTGGGACGCGAACCTGAACCTTTCCAGCAACACGAACAAGGTCGTGAAGATCAGCGGCGCCGGTTCCGACGCCATTCTCACTGGCGGAATCGCTGGCGGCGTGGGCAACACGGTGCAGGTGCTCAAGCCGGGCTACCCGGTGAACTCCTTCTACGTGTACCGCACGAAGAAGGGCGCCAACGGCCAGCCGGTGACCGGCAACGTGGCCGACAAGGACATGTACGTCGACCAGAACGGCGACGGGAATATCAATTTCGATGATCGCGTCGTCTATAAGAACCCGGCGCCGCGGCTCATCATTGGACACACGTCCAACATGGCCTGGAAGCGCTTCGACCTGTCCCTGACGGCGCGCGCCTACCTCGGCAATTACGTGTACAACAACATCTCGTCCAACCTGGGTAACTATCAGGTGCTGAGCGGCAACGCGCCGGCGAACGTCCATGCCAGCGCGACGAAGTACAACTTCACCAAGCCGCAGTACTGGTCGGATGTGTACGTTGAAGAGGCCTCGTTCCTCCGCCTCGACAACATCACCCTGGGCTACACGTTCAAGCAGGTCGGCGGGCTCAACAACCTCCGCGCCTTCGGCACGGTCCAGAACGCGTTCACGAGCACGAAGTACTCGGGCATCGACCCGCTGGCGGGTGTGAATGGGATCGACAACAACATCTATCCGTTGTCGCGCACCATTACCGTCGGTCTCAACGTCGGCTTCTAATTCCGGTCACGACCTATGACGATTAACGCTCGCAAGCTGCTCATGGCCACCGCGGTGCTCTTCGCCCTCGGGGCGTGCACCGACGTGACCACCGAGCCCAAGAGCTCGGTCACCAGTGCGAACATCTTCACGGATCCGGCGGCGTACAAGCAGTTCCTCGCCAAGATCTATGGTGGCCTGACGCTCTCCGGTCAGTCCGGCCCCGCGGGGAGCGGGGACATTGCCGGTCTCGACGAAGGCTTCTCCCAGTACGTCCGCCTCTGGTGGCAGATGGAGGAGCTCCCCACCGATGAAGCGGTCATCGCGTGGAACGACGGTCCGCTCCAGGAGCTGAACACGCAGATCTGGGGCTCGTCGAACTCGTTCCTGGGCTCGATGTACTATCGCATCTACTTCCAGGTGGCGATGGCCAACGAGTTCCTGCGTGAGACGAGCGACGCGAAGCTGGCCGCCCGCGGCCAGACGTCGCTCGCCGCGACGGTCAAGCAGTACCGGGCCGAGGCGCGCTTCCTGCGCGCCCTCAGCTACTGGCACGCGATCGACCTCTTCGGCGATGTGCCGCTCGTGACCGACGCCGACGCCATTGGCAAGACGGCGCCGGCCCAGGCCAAGCGCGCCGACGTCTTCACGTATGTCGTGAACGAGCTCAACGCCATCCGCGCCGATCTCCCGGCCGCCGGGGCGGCCGAGTACGGCCGCGTCGACCAGGGTGGTGTGGCGATGCTGCTGGCCAAGCTCTACCTCAACTCCGCGGTGTACACGGGCACGGCCCGCTACACGGAAGCGCGGACGGAGGCGGAGAAGGTCATCGCGGGCTCGTACCGCCTCGACAACAACTTCCGCCGCATCTTCTCGGCCGACAACCACACGTCGCCTGAGATGATCTTCCCGATCCCGCAGGACGGGAAGAAGACGCAGAGTTACGGCGGCACCACCTTCCTCACGCACGCGTCGGTCGGCAATCAGATGAACGCCGGCGACTATGGGCTGGATGGTGGCTGGTGGGGCCTGCGCGCGAAGCCGGAAGCGGTCGCCCTCTTCCCGGCCGGCGGCGAAGACAAGCGCAACAACTTCTTCTTCCGCTCGGGTCAGTCGCTGTCGATCGACAACATGACTGACTTCACGCAGGGCATCGCGGCGCCCAAGTACACCAACGCCAAGTCCACGGGTGGCGTCGGATCGGATTTCGGCTTCGCCGACACCGACTACCCGATGTTCCGTCTCGGCGATGCGTACCTGATCTACGCCGAAGCCGTGCTGCGTGGTGGCGGTGGCACGCGGACGCAGGCGCTGGACTACATCAACCAGCTCCGCACGCGCGCCTACGGCAACACGTCGGGGAACATCACCGACGCGCAGATGACGCTCGACTTCATCCTCGACGAGCGTGGCCGTGAGCTCTTCTGGGAAGGCACCCGCCGCACGGACCTGATCCGCTTCGGCAAGTTCACCACGACGGGCGTCTGGGCGTGGAAGGGCGGCGTGAAGGCGGGCAAGACCACGGAAGCCTTCCGTGCGCTCTATCCGCTGCCGGCGTCGGAGCTCATCGCGAACCCGAATCTCAAGCAGAACACGGGGTACTGATGCCAATGGATCGCTTGGTCCGGAGCCTTGCTCCGGGCCGGGCGCTCCGGCAGCAGACGAGCGCGGTCGCGATGTTCGCGGCTGCGCTTTTCGCTGTCGGGTGCACCCACGGCGGCGCGGATATCACGCCCCCGCCGATCACCACGCCACTCGAGCGCCCCACGCTTCCGCAGACCTATCGGCCCACGGGTCGGGCGGCGGCCGGCGACGTGTTCGTGCAGCTCTTCGAATGGCGGTGGGCTGACATCGCCACCGAATGCACCCAGCGCCTGGGGCCGGCCGGCTACAAGGCGGTGCAGGTCTCGCCGCCGCAGGAGCACGTGCTGGCCACCAACTCCCCCTGGTGGCAGCGCTACCAGGCGGTGAGCTACAAGCTCGATCGCAGCCGCTCGGGGACGCGCGCCGAGTTCGTGAGCATGGTGCAAGCGTGCAAGAGCGCGGGCGTAGACATCTACGTCGATGCCATCGTCAATCACATGTCGGGCACGAACGCCGGGACCGGCAGCGCCGGGACGGCGTTCACCAAGTACGAGTATCCCGGGCTCTACACGAGCGGCGACTTCCACCCGCCGTGCGGCGTCAGCAACTACAGCGACGCGGCCAATGTGCAGGATTGTGAGTTGCTCGGTCTCGCCGATCTCAAGACGGGATCCCCCACGGTGCGCGCCAAGATCGCGGGGTATCTGATGGAGCTGCTGCGCTTGGGGGTGGCGGGTTTTCGCATCGATGCGGCCAAGCACATCCAGCCCGTGGAGCTCGACTCCATCATCGGCTTGGTGAACCGCACGGCGGCCACGGAAGGCTTGCCGCTGCCGTACGTCTATCACGAGGTGATCGACTACGGCGGTGATGCGGTCGCGGCGCGCGACTACTTCGGGGTGGGCTACAACACCGGCGGTGCCAGCGATGTGAGTGAGTTCAAGTATCGCGGCATCGGCGACAAGTTCATCAATCTGGGGTCGCAGAAGGTCGGCGATCTGGCGCAGTTCTCGCCCAACGCGTGGGCGTTGATGGCAAGTGACAAGGCGGTCTCGTTCATCGAGAACCACGATACTCAGCGTGACGGCGCGCCCATCTCCTATCGCGATGGGGCGGTGTTGCGGCTCGCGTACGTGTGGCTGCTCGGTTACCCGTACGGCTATCCCACGGTGATGTCGAGCTATGCCTTCGACCGCACGTCGCAGTTCGGTCGTGATCGTGGTCCACCGTCCAGCGGCACGGGCGAGACCAATGCGCTGAGCTGCGCGCCGAGCTGGGATGCCGCCGTGATCGGCACGCACTGGATCTGCGAGCATCGCGATCCGACCATCGTGGCGATGGTGGGCGTCCGCAAGCGGCTCGCAGGGTCGGATGCGAACACCCCGTGGACGAACGGCGGCAACGCCGTGGCGTTCTCCCGCGGGACGCAGGGCTTCGTGCTCATCAATCGTGAGGCCGCGACGCTCACCGCCAGCGTGCCGACGAACCTGCCGGCGGGGACGTACTGCGATGTGCTCACCGGTGGCGTGAGTGCGGGTCGCTGTGTGGGCACGAGTGTGGTCGTGAGCGGCGGAACGGCGGCCGTGACGGCCCCGGCCCTCTCGGCCATCGTGCTGCACACCGGCGCCCGGCTCTAGGTCGAGGCGGTGGTGAATCCGGGTCATGTCGCGCCTCGTATGGGCGGCATGACCCGTTTTTCGTTCGGGATGGCGTGCGTGGTGGTGAGTGCCGCGTGTGCGCCCACGCATGCGCCTAGCCGTCCCGCCGGCACGTCGCCACAGTCCGTTGCCGACGCCGTGCTCGCGGCGGATCGCCGATTTGCGGCGACCACCGCCCCGCTGCCGCAGGCGATCGGCGCGCTGCTCAGCGATGGCGCACTGATGCCCGCGCCGCGCGGCGAAATCCTCGCCGGCCGCGAGCGCATCGTGGCGGCGCTCGCCGCCACGCCAGACAGCACGGCGCGCCCGCACTGGACGCCCATCGAGGTCGGTGTGGCCGCCGACGCGGCGCACGCCTTCACCGTTGGCTTTCTGATGACCACGCGGGCCGACGGATCACGTGCCGCGTTCAAGTACCTCACCTTCTGGACGCTGACCGGGAGTGGCTGGCGCGCCGCCGCGTGGCGTCGCCGCCCCATGGATTGGGTCCCGATCGACTCCACGGCGTTGCCGCCATTGTTGCCGCCGCGCGTGGTGGCGCCCTTCAGCACGGCCGCGATTCGTGCGCAACAGGTGCAGGAACTCCGCGCCGCCGAAGCCGAGTTCTCGGCGCTCGCCAATCAGGTCGGTGTGGGCGCCGCCTTTGCGCAGCGCGGAACACCCGCATCGCTCAATGTGGGGCTGCCGAGTGATGGCCGGTTCGTCCGTGGGGCCGATGCGATCGCGCGCGTGGTGGCGGGCGGGCAGCCGCTCGACGCTCCCAGCACGATCACCTGGAGCGCCGATACGGCGATCGTCGCGACGAGTAATGATCTTGGTATCACGTTCGGCGTGATCCGCCCCAAGAACGCACCGGGGGCCACGGGTTCGTCGTTCTTCACGATCTGGCGCAAGGTTGATGGCGCGTGGCGGTATTTCGCCGAGTGACACGCTCGCGGCCTTCGCTCAGAAAGATCGCCCCTGACCGCCTGACGAGTCCGCTCGAAAATCGGTAGCGTTGGGGATGGCCAACCCGCCACGATCCTCCCGCCTGCGCTATCGCGCCTTCGTCGAGCAGTACCACGCGGGCACGCTCGGCGATGCCGATGCGAAGACCCCGACGAAGCCTGAGGCGACGCCCGACGCGACGCCGGATGCGAACGCCAAGCCCAAGGGACGCGTTGCCCGCTGGCGTGATTCGCTGCTTGGCGGCTCACGCAAGGATTACCTGCGCGACTACCTGCGCTGGCTCGCGCCACATCGCGGTCGGCTGGCCGCCGTGTGTGTGCTCGCGCTGCTGTCGGCGGGTGCGCAGAGCATCGAACCGCTGTTCATGCGCTGGATCGTGGACAAGGTGCTGCTGGCCAAGCTCGACGCCGCCGAGCGTGTCTGGCGTTTGAATGTCGCCGGCGTGTCGTTCCTGGCGCTGGTCGTCGTCTCGGCGCTGATCTCCGTCTCGAAGGACTACACGCAGCGTATCCTCAACGTGCGCGTGGTGTTGTCGCTCCGCCGCGCGATCTTCGACCGCTTTCTCAACCTGCCACTCAACAAGCTCTGGGACATGAAGACCGGCGGCCTGCTGTCGCGGCTGTCGGGGGACGTGGAAACCACCAGTGGGCTGCTGCAGATGGCGATCATCTCGCCATCGATCTCGGTGGTGAAGCTGCTGATCGCCATGGGGGTGCTCTTTACGCTCAACTGGCGGCTCACGATCATGGCGCTGGCCGTGATTCCCGGCGCCATGATCATGAGCTTCACCTTCTCCAAGCGCATCCGCCCGGTGTACCGCGTGGTGCGCAAGGATGTGGAGCAGATCGACGGGCGCGTCGGCGAAGCGTTCAGCGGCATTCGCGTCGTGCGCGCCTTCCGGCAGGAAACGCGCGAACTGCTGGCGTACATGCAGGGGCGCCACACGGTGTTGCGCAAGGAACTGTTCGCCGGGCGCCGGGAGCTGGTCCTCTGGACCAGCTGGGGGTTGCTCACCGCGATCGTGAACGTGGTCATTGTGTGGTATGGCGGGCATCTTACGCTCGCCGGGCGCGCCTCGGTGGGCGACATCTTTGCCTTTCAGTGGTACACGTTCCTGCTGATGGGGCCCGTGTGGAACATCGTGAACTCGTTCAGCGAGATGCAGCGCTCGCTGGCCGCGATGGAGCGCGTGTTCGAGGTGTTGGCGATGCCCCCGGACAAACCCGATGTGCCAAACGCCCAGGTCGCGCCGGCGCGTATCGACGAGTTGCGGCTCGAGCATGTCTCGTTCGCGTATCACGAAGGCAAGCCGGTCCTGCACGACCTCGATCTGGTCATTCCCGGCGGCACGGTCGTGGCGCTCGTCGGGCGTAGCGGGGCCGGCAAGACCACGGTCACCGATCTCGTCGCGCGCTTCCACGATCCGACCGGCGGGCGGATTTGCGTGAATGGCATCGACCTGCGAGATCTGCGGCTATCGAGCTGGCGCGGCCGCCTGGCGCTCGTGCAGCAGGATGTCTTTCTCTTCGACGGCACCGTGCGCGATAACATCGCCTACGGTCGGCACGACGCGAGCGTCGCCGAGGTGGAAGCGGCGGCGCGGCGCGCCAACGCGCACGAATTCATCGAGCGGCTGGTCGATGGCTACGACACGATCGTCGGCGAACGCGGGGTGAAGCTCTCGGGTGGACAGAAGCAGCGGCTGGCGATCGCCCGCGCCATTCTTGCCGACCCGCAGCTGCTCATTCTCGACGAGGCCACGAGCAACCTCGATACCGAGAGTGAGCAGCTCATTCAGGCGTCGCTCGCCGATCTGGTGCAGGGGCGCACGACGTTCATCATCGCGCACCGCCTGTCCACCATTCGCAAGGCCGATCTCATTCTGTTGCTCGACAACGGACGCGTCGTGGAGCAGGGGTCACACGAGGCGCTGATGGCGGCTGATGGGCGGTATGCCGGCATGGTGCGGCGTCAGCATGGGGCGGGCACCGTGGATGAGGCCTTCGCGGCGGCCGAGGCCTCGGCCGCGCTGGAGACTGGCGGGGCCATCACGTAACTTCGCACCAGAGCCCGTTCCGCCCTTCCCCCACTCGGCGAATCGTATGCGTCAGCTCATCAGCCGTTCCAGTCTTGGTCTCGCGTTACTCGGCGGACTCGCTGCCCCACAGGTGGCGCGTGCCCAAGCCAACGCCCTGGTCCCCTCAGGCACGGGCTTCAGCCTCGCGGCGTCTGCGTCCGGGGCCAAGATGACCAGCAGCGGCAGCGGCCTCGACGGCGGCGCCACGAAGCCGGGCGGGCAGATCGAAGTCGCGTATGGCGCATCGCCGCGCCTCTCCCTGCTCGGCGCCTTCCGGCCGATCCAATCCACCGCCGGCACGCAGGACTACACCGTGAACGGCCTCGAGCTTGGCCTACGCTACCTCGGCAAGGCCGGCGCCACCGTGCGCCCCTTTGCGGAAGGCGGCTTCGGCATCCGCACCATTCGCTACGAGACCACCGACGTCTTTACCTCCAGCAACGTCGGCCCGTGGGCCTCGATTGGCGTGATGCGGCTCGCGGCGAGTCATTGGTCGGTCGAGGGCGCGGCCACCTGGACCAAGTCCAACTACGACAATTGGAAGCGCAACAGCGAAGCCGTGGTGGCCGAGGCGGTGAAGTGGAACGCGGTCGGCGCGCGCGTCGGTGTGCGTTACTGGGTGCGGGCGCGCTGACACGCGCGCCCGCACGACCCCGCATCAGGGCGTGACGCCCATCAGGTACTGCTTGTACCATCCGAGATAGCGCTCGTAGCGATCTTTCACGAAGCTCGGGCGTGAGATCCCGTGGAACTGCCCGGGATAGACGACGAGCTGCGTGGGCACGCCGAGTGACTTGAGCGCCTGATACATCTGCTCGCCGCCACCGATCGGTACGTTGAAGTCCTGCTGACCGCCAAGGAACAGCGTGGGCGTGGTGATCTTGGGCGCCTGATAGAACGGATAGCTCAGCTTCTCCCAGAGCTTGGGGTTCTTCCACGGCGCGCCGAGCTCGTTCTCGTACTGGTAGATGTACTGGTCGGTGCCGTACATCGTGGTCTGGAGCGCACTGCCGGCACCGCTCGTCGCGGCCTTGAAGCGCTGCGTGGTGGCCAGCGTGTAGTCGGTGAGGATGCCGCCGTAGCTCCAGCCGCCGATGCCGAGCCGGTTCGGATCGGCGATGCCGAGCCCGATGACATGGTCCACGCCGGCGAGCAGGTCCTGCACCTCCTTGTTCCCCCAGTCGGCGTAGATCGCCTTCTTCCACGCCTGCCCCTTGCCGCTGCTGCCGCGGTAGTTCACCGCGAGCACCACGTAGCCATTCGCCGCGAACAGCTCACGCTCGAAGTTGTAGAGGTGCTGGTCCTGCCCGTTCGGGCCGCCGTGAATACGCAGCAGCAGCGGATACTTGGCGCCGGCCTGATAGTTCGCGGGCTTCACGAGCAGGGCGCCGACCGTGAGCCCGTCCTTGTTCTTGAACTCGATGTCTTCGGTGGTGGCCACCTCGAGTGAGGCAAAGACGGCGTCGTTCACATGCGTCAGGACGCGCGGCGTGTCGCCCTCGAGCGCGTGGATCTCCGCCGAGCGCTGCGCCGTACCGGTGTTCACCACCATGCGGCCGGTCTTGCTCACCTCGTAGCTCGTGACCACCCGGCGACCGGCCAGCGGGCGCGTCACCGCGCCGCCGTTCACCGGAACGGTGGCCAGGTGCTGGGCGCGATCATCCCCCACGAGAAAGCGCAGCGCCTTGCCATCGGCCGTGAACGACAGCTGGGTCACATCACGATCGAGCTCCGTGGCCAGCAGACGCGGCGCACCGCCGCTGACCGGCACGACGGCAATGGTGTTCTGCGTGTAGGCCGACAGGTTGGGCGCACTCCCCTGCAGATAGGCGATGAACTGCCCATCCGGGCTCCACACCGGGCTGGCATCGGGGCCGCTCCAGGTGGTCAGCGCGCGCGGCGTCGCACCCGACTTGGCGTCCACGACAAAGATGTCGCTGTTGTTCGCGCGATCCGGGTCCTTCTCGCTCCGTTCACTGACGAAGACGAGCTTGGTGCCGTCCGGCGACCAGTGTACCTGCGTGTCATCGAAGTCACCGCTGGTGATCTGCTCGACCTTCCTGGTCGCGAGATCGAACACATACAGGTGATCGCGCCGATGGTCGAGGTAGCCTTCGACATCGCGCTTGAACGCATACCGATCGATGACGATCGGCTTGGGATTCTTGGTCTTGAGCGAGTCCGGCTTGGCGTCTTCGGGATCGGGATCGTGCGACACGATCACGAGGCGCTGCGCATCCGGCGACCATTCGTACTCGCCCACGCCGCCCTTGAGATCGGTGAGCCGCACCGCCTCACCACCCGCACGGTCGAGCAGCCAGATCTGGCCACCCTTGGACTCGTAGCGCCCCGAGACGAAGCTGAGATACCGATTGTCGGGGCTCCACCGCGGGTTGGACTCACTCTCCGGTGAGCCGGCCATCTTGAGCGTGCGCGTGCCATCCCAGCTGGTCATCCACACATCGCTGTCGCTCTTGTCCTTCGCCGAGTCGACGGTGGTGATGGTGTAGGCCACCCACTGGCCATCCGGACTGATGCGCCCGGCGCCGACGTCACGAAAGCGGTAGAGATCGCCGGGACGGAGTGGACGGCGCGCTTGGGCGTTGGCCGCGGAGAATGCGCAGAGCAGGGTCAGCAGCGCGGTGGCCGCTGAGCGTGAATGGGTTCTGGTCATGGGGAGGGGCTGGCTGGGTTGAACTGATCGCACAGAGGTCACAGAGGCACAGAGGTCATCGGAAAACGCCCCGGTGCTCTCTGTGTCTCTGTGTGCTCTGTGCGAGCAGTTCAAACAGATCAAAAACTCGCGTCGGTCTTGCGATATACCACGCGTCCATCAAACACCGTCATCAAACACGTCGCGTCCTTGAGCTGCGCCGTCGGTACGCGATAGAAGTCGCGATCCCACACCGCCAGATCGGCCAGCTTGCCCACCTCAATGGACCCGATCTGCGTCTCGAGGAACATCTGATGCGCCGCCCAGATCGTCACGCTCTTGAGCGCGGTGTGGACGTCCACCGATTCGGCGGTGCCGAACGGTGTCTTGCCATACGTGCCGAGCAGCGTTTCGCGGGCGACGGCGGACCAGATGCCGTAGCGGGCGGGGAAGGGCGTCACGCCAAAGTCCGAGCCGTTCGCCCAGATCATCCCCTTCTTGACGTAGGTCTGGAAGGGATTGAGCCGCAGGGCGCGGGCATCGCCGAAGTTGCCGGCGTAGGTGTCACCCAGCCACCAGTTGAAGGAGGCCGACGGTTCGGGATAGCCGGCGTCGAAGTCCTTCTGTAGCCGCGCCATCACGTCGATCGCGTGGTCGGTGGGGATGTTGGCGTGGATGATCCCATGCCGCAGCCCCTTCCTGGGGTTGGCGCGCATCGCCTGGTCGTAGCTGTCCACGACCCAGTCGATCCCCTGATCGCCGATCGAGTGCACCGACACGTGCATGCCGGCATCGTGGTACAGCTTGATCATCATCCGCAACGTATCCGGATTCGACGCCGGATAACCGTGGTTGTCGCCGTCCACTTCCTTGAAGTTCTTGCTCCACGGCTGATAGAGCCACGCGGTGCGCGCGCCGCCCGAGCCATCCACATAGAGCTTCACGCCACCGGCCACGACATGGTTGTCGCCCGTGCTTTCGTACGGGCGCGTGGTCGCGGCGCGCTCGGCGATCAGCTGCTTGGCGGCCTCCACGTTGCGGCCGCTGCTCCAGAGCGCAAAGATGCGCACCGGCAACCCACCGTCGGCGGCGATCTTCTTGTACAGATCAAAAGTGGTCCCGCTGATCCCCGGGTCCTTGGCGCCGGTCATCCCTTCGGCGACGAACGCCTTGGCCATCTCGCGAATCGCCTGCTCACTCTGTGCGGCCGTACGCGGCGGAATGAGGCGGCGCACCAGCCCCTGCGCGCCTTCTTTCAGCACGCCGGTCGGATTCCCCTGTGCATCGCGATCGATCGTCCCGGCTGGCGGGTCCTTCGTGTCCTTCGAGACGCCCGCGAGCTTCATCGCCAGGCTATTCGCCACGCCGTAGTGGCCGGTGGTCTGCGTGAGATACACCGGATGGTCCGGCGACACCGCGTCGATGTCGCGCGCGGTGATCAACCGCTGTTCGGCGAGCTTCCCTTCATCCCATCCGCGCCCGGCAATCCACGTCCCCTTGGGGAGCTCGGCCGCCTTCGCCTTGATCGCCGCGGCGACATCCGCCATCGACCTCACGGCGGGATAGCTCAGGTCGAGCACGAACAACCGGTCGGCGCCGCTCCCCGAAAAGTGCGCATGCGCGTCGAGCAACCCGGGCGTCATCGTGCGCCCCTTGAGATCCACGCGCTGCGTACGCGGGCCGGCGAACTTCAGCACCTCGGCGTTCGTGCCCACGGCGACGATGCGGTTCCCCTCGATCGCCACGCCCTGCACGACCCGATCCTTCGCGTCGACGGTAAGGATGCGGCCGTTGGTGAACACGAGCGTGGCGCGCGGCGTCTGCGCGCCAACGACCGCCTGGTGCCCGATCATCGCTACCGTGATAGCGGCGAGCACCTTCGACTTGAACGTGATCATGAGAGTGGGGCTGATTGAATGGAACAGCGCGCACAGAGCACACAGAGTCACAGCGATCACAGAAGAGCACGCCGCGGTTTCCTCTGTGACGCTGTGTCCTCTGTGCGATCAGTTCAACACACCATCAACTACGCCGGCTTCACCCGCGGCGAGTACTTCTCCAGATCGCGTCCCATCAACAGCGTGGAGAGCACGAGCGTCGCCGAGATCCAGAGCGGCGTCCGCTCGCCGGCGTACTGGAAGGCCGCGCCGAGGATCACCGGGAACGCCACGCGGGTGATGCCGCCGAAGGTTTGCTGCACGCCCATGTAGAGCCCGCGCTCGCTGCTGCTTACCACGCGCGAGAGCATCGCCGTCACGCAGGGGAACGTGAACGCCGTCCCGAGCGGCAGGAGCCCTACGGCCAGCGCGAGGATGACGTAGTTGGGCGCGAACGAGAGCCCCACGAGCCCCGTCGCGAGGAACACCAACCCCACGCGGCTCAGGCGCGGCTCGCCGAATTTGTCCACCACCTTCCCCAGGAACAGCGCGCGCACCACCACACTGAGGGTGCCGATGTACATGAAGAAGTAGCCGATCGTCGTCTCCGTCACGCCGAACCGCCACGCCAGGAAGAGCGCGAGAATGGCGGTCGTCCCTTGGAAGGCGCCGATCGAGATGGCGTAGATCAGAATGAGGCGCGACGCCGGTTCGCTCGGGTGACTGATCACCCGGAGTACCGCTTCGCTCGAGCCCTTGGGCTTCGTCTTGCCCGCCCCCGGCTCCTTCCGCACTTCGGTGAGGTACTTCCACGCGAAGGCCATGTTCATCACGCACATCGCCGCGGCCACGAGCCCCGGCGTATGTGGCCCCAGGTGACGCACCCAGCCGCCGATCACCGGGCCGAGGGCCACTCCGGCATTCGTGGCGGCCGAGAGCCAGCCGAGGCTCTTGGCGCGATCTTCGGGGCGCGTGGCGTCGGCCACGTAGGCCTGAATCACACTCACCGTGCCGCCACCCGCGCCCTGCACGATGCGCGAGAGGAAGAGCAGCCACAGGCTGTTCGCGTACGCGAACACGATGTACGCAATGGCACTGGCGGCGAGCCCCACCATGAGGGCCGGTCGCCGACCATGCTTGTCGCTGAAGCGCCCCCACATGGGCGCGCTGAGCAGCTGCGCCACACTGAAGGAGCTTACCAGAAACCCGACGACCAATCCGCCCGCGCCCAGGCTCTTCGCATAGAACGGCAGCAGCGGCAGGATCATCAACAGGCCGAGCATGTCGATGAAGGCCGTGATCATCAGCACGGCCAGCTTGCCGAAGGCCGTGCGACTATCCGGTGCAGCGTCGGGAGCGGCGGGCGTCGGAGAGACGGGAGTGGGAGTGGCGGTCACACGTTACTCGGTTTTGCCCAGAGCGGCCGGCGCCACACTGCGCCCCACCACGCCCGCCAGCGCCACGATCGTCAGCACGTACGGAATCATCTCCACGAACTGACTTGGCACGAGCTGAGCGCCCTGCAACTGGATCTGAAGTGTCTCGGCGCCTGCGAAGAGCAGGCAGGCCACGGCAACCCGCGTCGGTTGCCACCGGCCAAAGATCACGGCGGCGAGCGCAATGAAGCCGCGCCCCGCCGTCATGCTATCGGTGAACTGGTGCTGATCGAGCGACAGATACGCGCCGCCTAGGCTCGCGAGCGCACCGGCGATGTAGAGCCCCTTGAGGCGCAGCCCCATCACGTTGACGCCCAGCGACGCCGCTGCTTCGGGCTTTTCGCCCACCGCGCGGGCGCGCAGGCCAAACGGCGTGCGATAGAGCACCCACCCTAGCAACGGCAGCGCGGCCAACCCAATCCACACCACCGGATTGAGGAAGCTCGCCAGCATCGCATTCCCCGCGCCCTCGCCACCAAAGCCGGGCACGCGCGGCGAGTTGCTGGCGCTGTCAAAGACCAGGCGCAGGAAGAAGCGCGTCGCGGCCACCACAATGAGGTTGATGGCCACACCCACCACGACCTGGTTGGCCTTGAAGCGCAGCGTGGCGATCGCCAGTAGGCTCGTCACCACCGCGCCGGCCACCAGCGCGCCAATCAACCCGGCCCACGGCGTCTGGCCGTAGTAGCTGCCCAGCGCGGCGCCAAAGGCACCCGACAGCATCAACCCCTCGAGCCCCAGCGCAATTACGCCGACGCGCTCCGACATCACGCCGCCCGCCGCCGCCAGCAGATAGGGCACGGCGATGCGCAGGGCCTGGAGGATGAACGCCAGCACCATCATGCGCCGGCCCTCGTCTTCTTCACGAACGCGGCCGACATCCCGGCCGCGGCCTTGCGGAGCTGCTGCTGCACTTCGGGCACCGCAGTCGCCACCGCCAGAATCACCACGGCCGTCAGGATATCCGTGAGCTGCTTCGGCACGATGGCGTTCACCGCGAGCCCGCCCTGCGACAGCGTCGCAAAGAGCAGCGCCGCGCCAAGAATGCCGAACGGATGATTGCGCCCCACGAGCGCCACCGCGATGCCGAGGAAGCCCGCGCCACCGGCGAAGCCCTCTTCGTAGTAGCCCTTGTAGCCGAGCACGAAGTTGATGCCGCCGAGACCGGCGAGTGCGCCCGACAACGCCATCGTCACCAGCAGGACCCGCGACACCTTTACCCCGCCGTACTCGGCGGCATCCGGCTGCAGCCCCACCGCGCGCAGTTCATAACCGCTGCGCGTGCGGAACAGGTACCACCACGCGGCCACCGCCGCCGCCACCGCTGCGAGCAGTGTGAAGTTGGCGGCGCTGCCGGCAAAGACGGGGAACGCCTGCGAGAGCCGCGGCACGCCACCGGCGGTGACCGCCGGCGTGTGCAGGGTTTCCGGGACGTGGATCTTGGCGCTCACGAGCCAGTTGAGCAGCGCGAGCACGATGAAGTTGAGCATGATCGTCACGATCACTTCGCTCGCCCCGAAGCGCGCGCGCAGCCAGCCCGGGAGCAGGCCGATCAGCGCCCCGGTCGCCATCGCCGCGGCGATGCACAGCGGAACGGCCAACACCCCCGGCAACGCACTCGGCAGCAGCATGCCCATCACCGCTGCCCCGAAGCCACCGGCAGCGAGCTGCCCTTCAGCGCCCACATTGAACAACCCTGCGCGCCCGGCGAGCGCGAATGCGAGGCCGGTGCAGGTGAGGGTGGTCGTCTTGTACAGCACCTGGCCGATGCCGTACGCGTTCCCCCACGTGCCCTTCACCAGCAGGGCGTACACCGTGGCCGGTGCTTCGCCGAAGGTGAGGATGAGGAGGTCGCCCACCACGGCGGCGATGGCCAGCGCCACGATCGGCGGCAGCACCGCCTCCCATAGGCGTGACGGTTGCCGCGGGGCGGGCGCTTCGCTCGAGGCGCGCATTTCACTCGTCGTCTTGGCGGTGGCGCTCATGCGGCGGCTCCGGTCATGAACGGCCCCAGCAACTCGGCGGTGCACTCCGACGCCGGCAGCACGGTCACGAAGCGCCCACCGTACATCACGGCGATGCGATCGGAGAGCGCCAGCACTTCGGGGAGGTCCGCACTGACGAGCAGAAGCCCCTTGCCCGCCTCGCGTGCCGCGCGCAGCTGCTCGTGAATGAACTCGATGGCGCCCACGTCCACGCCGCGCGTGGGCTGCGCCGCGAGCAGCACACTGAACTCGCGCCCCATCTCCCGGGCGATGACGATCTTCTGCTGGTTGCCCCCCGAGAGCGCCCGCGCCGGCAGCTCGGCCATCGGCGGGCGAATGTCGAAGCGCTTGATCTGCTCACCGGCATTGGCCGCGATGCGCGCGCGATCGAGCGTGCCGCGCGACGCGAAGTGATGCTGCCGCCCGAGAATGAGGTTGTCGGCGATCGAGTACTCGAGCACGAGCCCGCGGCGATGCCGGTCTTCGGGAATATGCGACAGACCGCGATCGGCCCGCTCCCGCACCGACAAGCCGTTCAGGTCGTGACTGCCGAGCGAGATACGACCGCCATCCACCGCGCGCAGGCCGGCAATCGCCTCGAGGAGCTCCGTCTGGCCGTTGCCTTCGACGCCGGCGATCCCCAGGATCTCCCCCGGGCGGATGTCAAAACTGAGTCCCTTCACGGCCGCCGTTCCGCGGTCGCTCTTCACCGACAACGCGTCGACGCGCAGCACCGGAGCGATCGACGCGTCCGCGCCCTGACCCGCCCCCGCACGCACCGCGCCGAGGGCATCGAGATGCAGGTTCACGTCGCGCCCCACCATCGCCTTGGCGATATCGCGCGGCGTTACCCCCTGCGTCGGGAAGCGCGATACCGTTGCGCCGGCGCGCATCACCGTGATGGTGTCGGAAATGGCGATGACTTCGTCGAGCTTGTGCGTGATGAGCACCACGGTGCCGCCGTTCTCGCGCAGCGTACGCAGCACACCCCACAGCTCCTGCACTTCCGGCGGTGAGAGCACCGCTGTGGGTTCGTCGAGAATGAGAATCTTGGCGCCCCGATAGAGCGCCTTCAGGATCTCCACCCGCTGCGCTTCGCCTACCGAGAGATCGGCCACGACCGCCCGCGGATCGACATGCAACCCGCAGCGCTGGCAGAGCGCCTCCACGTCGCGTACGGCGCGCGCGAGATCGACCTGCAGCCCGTTGAGCGGTTCGCTCCCCAGCACGACGTTCTCGGCCACGGTGAGCGGCGGGACCAGCATGAAGTGCTGATGCACCATCCCCACGCCGGCAGCAATCGCGTCCGGGGTCTTCCACCCGGTCACGTTGCGGCCATTCACCGTGATGGTCCCCGCGTCCGGCGCATACATGCCGCTCAGCACGCGCATCAGTGTGCTCTTGCCGGCGCCGTTCTCGCCCACGAGTGCGTGAATCTCCCCCGCGGCTACGTCCAGCGACGCATCGCGGTTCGCGACCACGCCGCCGAACGTCTTCACGACCCCCGCTATCTGGACCGCCAGCGGCGCGCTCATCGCTTCTCCGCCTCACGCGTGCTCGGCACCGTGATCTTGCCGGCAATGATGTCGGCCGTGAGCGCGTCGAGCCGTGCACGCACGCTGTCGGGGATGAGTGCCTTGTTGTGCTCGTCGTAGATGTAGCCGACGCCCTTTTCCTTGAGACCGAACTGCTGCACGCCGCCGGTGAACGTGCCTTCCTTCACCGACTTGACGGCCTGGAAGACCGATTCGTCGATCCCCTTCACCATGCTCGTGAGCACGTACCCCGGCGCTTCGTTGTACTGATCGGCGTCCACGCCAATCGCCAGCTTGTTCGTGGTGCGCGCGGCTTCGAACACCCCGAGCCCCGTGGAGCCCGAGGCGTGGAAGATCACGTTCACGCCCTGGTTGTACATCGCCAGTGCCATTTCCTTGCCGCGCCCCGGATTGCGAAACGCTTCGGGCGTCACGCCCGCATAGGCGGCGATCACCTCGCAGTCGGGGCAGACATGCTTCACGCCGGCGCGATAGCCCGCTTCGAACTTGTGAATGAGGGCGATGTCCATCCCGCCCACGAAGCCGACCTTCTTGCTCTTCCCCACGAGCGCGGCGAGCGCGCCGACCAGGAACGACCCCTCTTCTTCGCGGAACTTGAGCGCCTTGAGGTTGGGCGGCATCGGCAGCGGATTCCCCACGCTGTCGGTCGCCACGGAGTAATCGACGTCGGCGAAGCGAACGTTCGGATACTCCTTCGCGAGCGTGTTCACATCGTCGGTGAAGATGAACCCGACGCCGATCACGAGATCCATCCCTTCGGCCGCCAGTAGGCGGAGCCCCGCCTCGCGATCAGAGCCTTCACCGGGCTCGATGTAGGTGACGCGCGCGCCCAGCGCCTTGGCCGCCCGGACGCCGCCCAGATAGGCGCCGTCGTTGAACGACTTGTCGCCACGGCCACCGACGTCGAACACGATCCCCACGTCGAGCCCCTCGGAG
Source organism: Gemmatimonadaceae bacterium (assembly GCA_019752115.1). Lineage (NCBI taxonomy): Bacteria > Pseudomonadati > Gemmatimonadota > Gemmatimonadia > Gemmatimonadales > Gemmatimonadaceae > Gemmatimonadaceae bacterium. Next base: position 47,795 of record JAIEMN010000003.1, on the reverse strand, counting down.
GAATCTCCAACGGTGGCGCCGGCGGGGTGAACGGTCAGAAATGCGAGGTGGGCCGCAAAAAGCGCCCCGATCAGGAGGAGGGTCCGACGCATGACCCACAAGGTTCGCCGCCGACTGGCTCAGTCGGAAGGGGTAGCCGACGTGAAAAAGCCCGGGGCACGAACCGGTTGGTCCGTGCCCCGGGCTGCTCGGAGGCGCTTACTTCAGCGCCTTGTAGCGGAAGCCGGCGATGTTCTTCCCGGCCGCCTTGAGCGTGATGTTCTTCTTGTCGCCCTTCTTGAGCGCGCCGGTGGACTCGGTGCCGGTCGCGATCACGGTGCCCGCGGCGTCCACGAACTCCACCGCTACCGTGTAGGTGCCACCCGCCGCCGCCATCTGCTCCACGCTCAGCTGCAGCGACACGTTGTCGTTGCCGCGCGTGAAGTTGCCCACGTCCACCTTGGCCGGCAGGTTCTCGGCGTACGTCTGGTACTTCACGAGCGAATCCGTCCAGGCCTTCTTGAGCACCGGCGTCTTCGCACTCCGCGCCATGCCCTGCGCCGAGTAGGCGAAGAACATCCAGGCGTCGTAGTTGTTCGGGTCCATCTCGACCAGCTTCTTGGTCGGCTCGAGCATGGCTTCGAACTGGTCCTTGCCGTAGAGCGTCGCCGCGAGATTGCGGAAGGCATCGCGCGCCACGACGTTCTTCTTCGTGGCCGCCGCGAACATCTTGAGCGCGTCATCCGTGCGATTGGCGCGCGTCGCGATCACGCCGCCCATCGTGTGCATGAGGTCGCTGTACTTGTCCGGCGTGGCCAGCAGCGCCGCGTACACCGTCGGGATCGCCGCCGTGTCCTTGGCCAGCGTGAGCGCGTCCGCCCAGTTGTTCAGCCAGTTCGACGCATCCGGGTTCTCCGGCTGCTCCGTCAGGAGAGTCTTGAACGACTCGGCCGCCTGCTTGCCCAGCGCCTGCGCGTCGGCGCCCTGCGCCGTCGACGCCAGCTCGAGCTGCGTCATCGCCGAGTAGTACTGGCTGTTGAACTTGAGTTCCTTGTAGTTCGAGTCGGCGCCGGCGTACTTCACGACGTGGCCCCAGTGCATCACGGCCGTCTTCTTGTCGTTCTTCGCGTTCGCGGCGTTGGCGAGCACGTAGTGCGCGTACGGGCTCGTGCCCACGAGCATCATCGCGCGCTTCGCGTAGAACTCCGCCGAGTCCATCTTCTGCGCCTGCATGGCGTCGAGCGCCGCGCGCGTGTTGGCGAGCCACACTTCGTTCTGACGGCCCGCCGTCAGCTCGGCCTCACACGCCGGCACCGCCGCCGCCTGCGCCTTGAACGCCTTGTCGAGCTCGACGACGATGTCGTACGCCTCGGTGGGGTTCGTCACAAAGCCGAGCGCGCCGCGCGTCGTGGGTGCCGTGGCCATGCCGGGCTCGTTCCCCCACAGCATCAGCGACTGCGACAGTATCGACTGATAACCCGCCGGGTTCTTCGCGAAGCGCTCCGGCTTCGTGTCGAGCTCCTTGTCCACTTCCTTGAGCAGCTTCACACGCGCTTCCGGCGTCGCGGCCGAACGCGCCTGCTGGAGCTTGAACCCCAGGAGTGCGAGCTCCTTCGGGTTGTTCTGATCGATGGAGCATCCGCTGGATACCCCGCCCGGCTGGGCGGCCAGGGGAAGGCCGGCGAACGAAAGCGCGGCAGCCAGCGCATACGCGCCACCGGCGGTGAACGTCAAACGCATGACGTGTCCTCGAGAGGTCGATTGGGGCAGGGGAGTCCAGGACCAGCCGGCGAGGAACGCCGCCCCGGTCTGGGGTGTCGATAGGGACCCGATGTCCTTTACTTGAAACTACTATGACCGATCGGATCCGCACCCGGTTCCTTGTGATCGGCAGCGGAGTTGCCGGTTTGCACACCGCCTGGCGTGCCTCCGGGCATGGTCCGGTGACGGTGCTCACCAAGCGCACGCTGTTCGACTCCGCCACGGCCTACGCGCAAGGCGGCATTGCCGCTGCCCTGGGGGCCGGTGACTCCCCCGAGCTGCACCAGCGGGATACCCTCGCCGCCGGCGCGGCGCTGTGCGATGCCGATGCCGTGAAGGTGCTGGTCGAGGAGGGGCCGGCCCGGGTCCGGGAGCTCCACGCTGCCGGCGCCCGCTTTGATCTGGACCCCGACGGCGACTTCAAGCTGGGGAAGGAAGCCGCCCATTCCAGAAATAGGATTGTGCACGCGCACGGTGACCAGACCGGCGCCGAGGTCGCCCGCACCCTCGTCCAGAAGGTGCGGGAGACGCCCGGGATCGACGTGCTGGAGACGGCCCGGGTCCTCGACCTGCTCCTGGTCGATGAGGGGGACGGGCCGCAGGTCGCCGGCGTCCGGGCGTCGATCGCCGGCCGGCCGGTCGAGATCGTCGCCGATGCCACCGTGCTCGCCACCGGCGGCTGCGGACAGATCTTCCGCTATACGACCAACCCGCAGGTGGCCACCGGCGACGGCTTCGCCATGGCCCACCGCGCCGGCGCCCGGCTCGCGGACATGGAATTCGTCCAGTTTCACCCCACGGCGCTCGACACGCCCGAGAACCCGCTGGCGCTGGTGTCGGAGGCGGTGCGCGGCGAAGGCGCCATCCTCCTCAACGCCCGCGGCGAGCGCTTCATGCCCGCGCGGCATCGGCTGGCAGAGCTCGCGCCCCGGGACATCGTAGCCCGCGAGATCTTCCGCGAGCAGCAGGCCCACGGGCGCGTGCTACTCGACGCCACCCGGCTCGGGGCCGGATTCGCCACGCGCTTCCCCGGGATCTACAAGCTGTGCCGCGCCCGGGGGATCGATCCCACGCGGGAGCCCGTCCCGGTCACCCCGGCGGCGCACTACATGATGGGCGGCGTCGTGACCGACCTGGCCGGGCGTTCCAGTCTGCCGCGGCTCTATGCGGTGGGGGAGGTGGCCCGCACCGGCGTGCACGGCGCCAATCGGCTCGCCTCCAACTCGCTCCTCGAAGGGTTGGTCTTTGCCGAACGCGTCGCGCGCGACCTGGCGATCACTCCCGATCACCTGCCGGAGCCGGACGCGTCAACCTGGGATGTCCCGCCGCTCGACGACCGCGGCGCCGCGCAGGTCGCGGCCGATGAGATTCGCCAGTTGATGTGGGACCATGCGTCCATCGCGCGCACCGCGCCTGGGCTGCGCCGCTGCCTCGCCGCGCTCGAACGGGTCGGCGAACGGTTGAGTGCGGGGGCCACGGAAGAGCGCAATCTGCTCACGACCGCCAGGCTCGTGACCGAGGCCGCGCTGCTGCGCAAGGAGTCGCGAGGAGGGCACTTCCGCAGCGATTTTCCGAAGACCCGCCGCAAATGGCAGGGACGACACATCACGTGGTAACGCTGGCCGACACCCGATGACCATCCTCGACGCGCACTACGATCAGGCGCTCGCTGACGAAATCCGCGCGCTCGCGGCGGCCAACAACGCCGTCATTCTCGCGCACAACTACGAACGCCCCGAAGTGCAGGATGTCGCCGACTATGTCGGCGACTCCCTCGGGCTCTCGCGGGAGGCGGCCAAGACCTCGGCCGATGTCATCGTCTTCTGCGGCGTGCACTTCATGGCCGAAACGGCGGCGATTCTTTCGCCGAGCAAGACGGTGCTGCTCCCCGATCTCGCCGCCGGCTGCTCGCTCGCGAGCACCATCACCGCCGAGCAGCTGCGGGCGTGGAAGGCCGAGCATCCGGGCGCCGTGGTGGTGGCGTATGTGAACACCACCGCCGAGGTGAAGGCGGAAAGCGATTATTGCTGCACCTCGGGGAACGCGGTGGATGTGGTGAACGCCATTCCACGCGACCGGGAGATCCTCTTTCTCCCCGACATGTTCCTCGGGGCGCACGTGCGTCGCGAGACCCAGCGCGACAACATCCACGTGTGGCTCGGTGAGTGCCACGTGCACGCCGGTATCGATCCGGAACACATCAGCCGAACGCGCGCGCAGTATCCGGGCGCCGAGTTTCTCATTCATCCCGAATGTGGCTGCGCCACGCCGGTCGTCGAGGCGATCAGTGCCGGCGCCGTGGATCGCGAGGGGGTGCACATCCTCTCCACCGAGGGGATGATCCGGCGGCCCGCGCAGAGCGATCACGACACGTTCATCGTGGCCACCGAGATCGGTATTCTGCATCGCCTGCGGCGTGAGAATCCCACCAAGCGGTTTGTGGCGGCCAACGATCGTGCGCAGTGCAGTTACATGAAGGTCACCACGCTCGCCAAGGTGCGCGACGCGCTGCAGCACCGGCAGCATCGGATCACCGTCCCCGATGCCGTGGCGGCGCGCGCGCGACTGGCCATTGAACGCATGGTGTCGATCGGTGGCACCAGCGGCGTCAGCCCCTTCGGCCCGGAGGATCCCGGCGAATGACCCCGTCATCGGTCTCGCTTTCGGCACTCGCCTTCCCGCTCACACCCGACCAGGTCACCACCCACGTGCGGGCGGCGCTGCAGGAAGACGAGGCGTTTCACGACGTCTCCACGCTGGCCACCATCGTGAGCACGCGCCACGTGCGCAGTGCCATCGTGGCGCGACGCGAGGGCGTGATGGCCGGCGTCCCGATGGCGATCGAGGCGTTCCGGCAGCTTGATCCCAGCATCGCCGTGCGCGTGGATGCGCCCGACGGCACCCGCGTCCGGCGTGGCGACACCGTGCTGGCGCTCACGGGGCATGCCCGCGGCATGCTGAGCGCCGAACGCACGGCGCTGAATTACCTCCAGCGCCTCGCGGGGATCGCCACGCTCACCGCGCGTTTCGTCGACGCCGTCAAGGGCACCCATGCGCAGATCCTCGACACGCGCAAAACCACGCCGGGGTGGCGCCTGCTCGAGAAGTATGCCGTGCGCTGCGGCGGGGGCACGAACCATCGTCTCGATCTGCGGAGCGGGGTGCTCATCAAGGACAATCATCTCGCCGCGGTGAATGGCGACATCGCCATGGCGGTCAGCCGCGCGCGGCAGCTGGCCGCCACCGGGACGCCGGTGCAGGTGGAATGCGACACGCTGGAGCAGGTGGATGCCGCGCTGGCGGCCGGTGCCGACTGGATCCTGCTCGACAACATGGATGAGACCCGCCTCCTCGAGGCCGTCGCCCGCTGCCGCGGGCGCGCCATCACCGAGGCATCCGGTGGCGTGACGCTCGACAGCGTGCGCCGCATCGCCGAAACTGGTGTGGATCGCATCTCGATCGGTGCGCTCACCCACTCCGCCCCCGCCCTGGACCTCGGCCTCGATTTCGACGGCCTCTGACCGCCATGCCTGTCCGCATTCCGCTCCTCACCGAGCACGCCGCGCGCATCCTGTTCGAAGGGCTCGTCGATTACGCCGGACTCTTTCCGCCAGCCGCGCTCAGCATGCCGCAGGTGGTGCGCAACTATGCGCACTATCGCGCCGGCGCGACCGGCTGGATGCTGGGCCGCTTCGTGTGTACCGCGTCCGCGCTCGAACTCTTCTCCGAGAAGGCCGACCCGCTGCTGCCGCGGGATGCGGGCGCGATCCCGTGGCGCCTCAGTGCGACCGGGACCGGTGATGTGACCAGTGACCTCGCGCAGATCGCCGCCTTCAACGAGCGGCACCGGGTGTGTTTCGAAGAATGCGGCGCGATCGCCGACGCGTACGAGGTGAAGGCCGCGAGCGTGGCCGATGTGGAGCGCATCGCGCGCGAGACCCCGACGGACCTCACCACGTACATCGAAGTGGCGCTCGATGCGCAGCTGGAGACCATGCTGGATGCCATTGCCGGCGTCGGTCGCCGGGCCAAGATCCGCACCGGCGGCACCACCGCGGCGGCATTTCCCGCCAGCGCCGATGTCGTGCGCTTCCTGCGCGGGTGCATCGCGCGCGAGCTGCCGTTCAAGGCAACGGCGGGGCTGCATCACCCGATCACCGGTCCCTATCGCCTGACCTATGAACCCGAGCCGCCCGTCGGGCGGATGTACGGGTTTCTCACGGTGCTGCTCGCCACCGCCCATCTCGGAAGCGGGGGCAGCGACGCTGAGGCCATCGCGCTGCTCGAGGAATCCGACGCCGCACGATTCGACGTGAACGATATCCATCTGGCATGGCGCGGCCCCGACGGGCCGCTCACCTTCAGTCGTGATACGTTGCTCGCCGTGCGGACACGCGCGCTCATCAGCATCGGCTCCTGCTCCTTCACCGAGCCGGTCGACGAAAGTCGCGCCCTCGGGTGGATCTGATCTGTCCTTCTTCCTTTCGACAGGACCCCTCCCGTGTCGCTGACCTCGTGGGTTGCATCGGCCAACGGCCACGCCGATTTCCCCATCCAGAACTTGCCGTTCGGTGTGTTTCGTCGCGCCGGGACCAACGAAGCACCTCGGGTGGGTGTCGCGATCGGCGACCAGATCCTCGATGTGGCGGCATGTCTCGCGGCCGATCTCTTTGATCACGTCGACGAGCTCGTGGAACGTGGTGGGCGCGCCTGTGCATCGCCCAGTCTCAACGCGCTCATGGCGCTCGGGGCACCGGTGCGGCGCGCGCTGCGCGCGGCCGTCACGCGCCTGCTGGCGAGCGATGCGTCGGTGCATGATCAGCAGATCGCGCAGCATGCACTGGTTTCGCAGGTGGAGGCCGAGCTGTTCCTGCCGGTACAGGTGGGCGACTACACCGACTTCTACGCGTCGGTGCATCACGCGACCAACGTGGGCTCGATGTTCCGCCCCGATAATCCGCTGCTGCCGAACTACAAATACGTCCCCATCGGCTATCACGGCCGCGCATCGAGCCTCGTGGTGAGTGGCACCCCGGTGGTGCGCCCGTGCGGGCAGCGCAAAGGGCCGAACGACGCGGAGCCCACGGTGGGGCCGTCGCGCTCGCTCGACTACGAACTGGAGCTGGGGGCGTTCGTCGGCACCGGGAACGTGCTGGGCGACACGATCCCGCTGCGCGATGCCGAGACCCATCTCTGGGGCGTCTGTCTGCTCAACGACTGGTCGGCGCGCGACATCCAGAGCTGGGAGTATCAGCCGCTTGGGCCGTTTCTGGCCAAGAACTTTGCCAGCACGATCAGCCCGTGGGTCGTGACGATGGAGGCCCTCGAGCCGTTCCGCGCCCCGTTGGCGCCGCGGGCCGAGGGCGACCCGGCGCCGCTCCCCTATCTGGCCGACGCGGGCGACGCCGCGCGCGGCGGGCTGGCCCTGACGGTCGAGGTCTGGCTTCGCACGGCGCGCATGCGTGCCGCGGGCGAGGCGGCGGTGCGCATTTCGCAGGGGAGCAGTCTCGATCTCTACTGGAGCTTTGCGCAGATGCTCACCCACCATGCCAGCAGCGGGTGCAATCTCCGTCCGGGCGATCTGCTCGGCAGCGGCACCATTTCGGGTGCTGCGGTTGACAGTCGCGGTTGTCTGCTCGAGTTGACATGGCGCGGCGCCCAGCCGGTGTCGCTGCCAAATGGGGAAACCCGCGGGTTCCTCGAGGATGGCGACGAGGTGATCATGACCGCGTATGCCGAGCGGGACGGGGCGGTGCGGATCGGGCTGGGTCGCTGCGTGGGAGAGGTGCGTCCCGCCCGGTGACGCGCGGGGGAAGACGGCGGAAACGCCGGTCGTGCTGCCGTCGTTGAATGGGCATCATGACTGATCTGCTCTTTGCGCGTTCCCAGATGGCCATGTCGCTGGCATTCCACATCATCTTCGCGGTGGTGGGGATCGGCATGCCCGTGCTCATGGTCATCGCCGAAGGGCGCTGGCTCAAGAGTGGCGACCCGGTGCTGCTCGAGCTCACGAAGCGCTGGGCCAAGGGTACCGCCATCATGTTTGCCGTGGGCGCCGTCTCCGGGACCGTGCTGAGCTTCGAACTGGGGTTGTTGTGGCCCACGTTCATGGAGCACGCCGGGCCGGTCATCGGCATGCCCTTCTCGCTCGAGGGGTTCGCGTTCTTTACCGAGGCCATCTTCCTCGGCATTTACCTCTACGCCTGGAACCGCATCTCGCGGCGCGCGCACTTCCTCGCCGGCGTCGTGGTGGCCGTGAGCGGCACGCTCAGCGGCATCTTCGTGGTGTGTGCGAATGCGTGGATGAACGCGCCGGCCGGATTCACCTTCGAACGCGGCATCGTGTCGAACGTTGATCCCATTGCGGCGATGTTCAATGCGGCGGCGCCCACGCAGGTCGTGCACATGACGCTTGCGGCGTTCGCGGCGACGGGCTTTGCCGTGGCGGGCGTGCATGCGTTCGCGCTGCGTCGTGGCACGCCCCACCGCGCCTTTCATCGCGCGGCGCTGCAGATCGCGATGTGGATGGCGCTTCCGTCTGCGCTGCTGCAGCCGCTGAGTGGCGACTGGAGCGCCCGCAGCGTGGCGAAGCGACAGCCGATCAAGCTGGCCGCCATGGAGGGGCATCTCCGGACGGGCCCGGCGAACTTCGTGATCGGCGGCTGGCCCGACGCCACCACCCTCGAACACCGCGGCGCCATCGAGATTCTCGGCGGTCTGTCGTTGCTGCTCCATGGCCGCCGCGATGCCGTCGTGCAGGGCGTCGATGCCGTACCGGCGAGCGATCGCCCACCGCTCGCCATCGTGCACCTCGCCTTTCAGATCATGGTCGGGTGCGGCACGGCGATGGCCGCGCTCGCCGCGTGGGGGAGCGTGCGCTGGTGGCGTCGCCGTCGCGGGCAGGGCAGCGCCTTGCCCGACGATCGTCGCTTCCTGACCGCCGTGATGCTCGCGGCCCCCTTGGGCTTCATCGCGCTCGAAGCCGGGTGGACGGTCACCGAAGTGGGGCGGCAGCCGTGGATCATGCACAACGTGCTGCGCACCGCCGACGCGGTGACGCCGATGCCCGGGCTTGCCGTGCCGTTCGTGATCTTCACGCTGCTCTATCTCGGCCTCGCGGTCGTCGTCCTCTTCCTCCTCTGGCGTCAGCTGCTCAAGACGGGGATCACGCAGCAGCCGCTGGGCCTCACCGGCGAGATGCCGATTCCCCCCGCGCCGAGTCGCACCGGCATCTACCACACGCCGTGAGCGCGTCGTGACGGAACCCACGGCGCTGACCTGGACACTGCCGCACGTCGTGGCGGGCACGATGGTGCTGTCGCTCAACGCCTATGTACTGCTCGCGGGCGCCGACTTTGGCGGTGGCGTGTGGGATCTGTTCGCGCGCGGACGCCATCGCGACGCCCAGCGGCATCTCATCGCCGATGCGATCGGGCCCATCTGGGAAGCCAATCACGTGTGGCTGATCCTGGTGGTGGTGCTGCTGTTCACCTGTTTTCCAAAGGCGTTCGCCCATCTGGCGACCGAGCTGCACATCCCGCTGACCGCCATGCTCGTGGGGGTCGTGCTGCGCGGATCGGCCTTCACCTTTCGCACCTACGACCGTTCGCACGACGAGGTGCAGCGCCGGTGGGGGCGGATCTTTTCGGTCGCGAGCCTGCTGACCCCAATCGTGCTGGGGGTCTGCTTGGGCACGGTGGCCGGGGGCCGTCTGCCGCTGCGCCCGATCAGCGCCCTCGCGGGCGTCACGTTCCGGGAGCGGTTTCTCGACCCGTGGCTGACGTCGCCGTTTCCGTGGGCCGTCGGTGGCCTCACGCTCGTGCTCTTTGCCTATCTGGCGGCGGCCTACCTCACCTGCGAAACCACCGACCGCGAGTTGCAGGAGATCTTCCGTCGGCGGGCCCTGCAGACGCAGGCCATTCTCTTTGGCATGGCGGCCGCGACGCTCGCGCTGGCCCGGGCCGAGTTCCCCGAGCTCTATGAGGGGCTCACCCGGGGGACCGCGGCGCTCACCATGCACGCCGTCACCGCACTCGCGGCGGTCACCGCGCTCTGGGCCATCCGCACCCGTCGGTATCCCCTGGGGCGCCTCGCGGCCGCCGCGCAGGCCTCGTTCATCCTGTGGGGGTGGGCGTGGACCCAGTTCCCCTGGCTCCTGCCTCCGGATCGCACCATCACCGAGCTGGCGGCGCCGCGGGTCACCCTTGAGCTCGTGATGACCGCCCTTGGACTGGGGACGCTGATCCTGCTGCCGAGCTTCGTGTACCTGTACCGCATCTTCAAGGGCGGGCGGGCCGCCGCCGAGTAGCCACCGCCCCGGCGCGGAGGCGCGCCGTGCATTGCGAAGTGCCGTCCGGGCCGTAGTTTGCGGCCATGCGTCCAGATCTCATTCGTGTTGTCCTGGTGGACGATCACCAGATCGTTCGGGCCGGTCTCAAAGCCGTGCTCTCCACCGCCAAGGATATTGCCGTGGTCGGTGAGGGGTCGAGCGGGAAGGATGCCCTCGTCCTCGCCGAGCGTCTCGACCCGCACGTGATCGTGATGGACCTCTCCATGCCCGACATGGATGGGCTCACCGCCACGCGCGAGTTGCACAAGGCCAACGCCGCGCGCACGCAGAACCCCGATGAGCCGGCCACGCGCCGCGTGCTCGTGCTCACGATGCACACCGAAGACGAGCATCTGGTCGCGCTGCTCGAGGCGGGCGCCGGCGGCTATCTCCTCAAGTCCGTCGCCGATCGCGAACTCGTCGACGCCGTGCGCACCGTGGCTGCCGGCGATGTGTACGTGCAGCCCACGGCCGCGCGCGCCCTGGCCCGCGGCCTCGCCAAGCGCGACGGCAACGCCGAAGAACGCGCCCGCTACGACAAGCTCACCGACCGCGAGCAGGTCGTGCTGCGCATGGTCGCCGAAGGCTACACGGCGCCGGAGATCGGCGAGCATCTCACGATCTCGCCCAAGACGGTGGATACCTACAAGCAGCGCATCGGCGAAAAGCTGGGGCTCACGCACCGCACCGACTACGTGAAGTTCGCGCTCAAGCTCGGGCTCCTGAAGACCGACGCGTAATGAGTGCGACCTGTCATCTCGAGCGCGTGGCGCTCTACACCCACGGCAAGGTGGACGCCGCCACGGTGACCCCGCTCCCCGTGGAGCGCACCCCGGCGGTGGAGTGCTGCGAGTACTGCGACTCGCCCACGCTCTCGTGGCGCAAGTGCAAGCAGATCTGCCTGAGCTGCGGACAGATCAACCGAAGTTGCGCGGATCTTTGAACTGATCGCACAGAGTACACCGAGGACCAGAGTACACAGGGGCGCGCTTCGAAGATGCCGAAGTGCGCCCCTGTGTACTCTGTGATCGCTGCGCCCTCTGTGTGAGCGGTTCGTCTCACCCCTCTGGGTGGGCACCACGCGAAACCGCCCGGATCTGCTCATCGCGATGCAAGCTCCACGCCGGGAGCGGCGGCACCGGCACATCAAGCAGCGCATCCGTCGTCGCGTAGCCCGCCTCGGCACGCACACGCGCCGCGACCGTACGGCGCAGGTCGTCGATCGTCTCCCCCGCCGAGCCGTCGAGCTCCATGCGCGTGGCCCGGAACCGGCGCCCACTCTGCACGCAGAAGAGGGCACAGAGCGCGATCTCTCGGGCGCACGCATCGGCGCCGCGTTCGAGAATGAGCCGCTGTGTGCGCGACACCGTCGTGGCCCGCGCGTACAGCTCGATCGCCATGTCGGCGAGACGCTCCACGACGAGCTGCCGGTGAATCAGGTCCTTCCTGTGCGTGGTGATCGCCTTCTGCGTCGCCTCGGCCAGCTCCGCCACGTGGCGCTCGATGTACGTCGCGTGCGGCTTGAGCGCGGCGTGCAGCTCCACCGAGAAGCGGTCGCGCTTGCCGAAGGCACTCGCCACCCGCTGCGCCGCAAAGCTCGAGACCACGCCGAGGTTCTGCAGCGGACTGCGGAGCGCGCCTGCGAGCTCCTTGAGCTCCTCGGCGGGTCCCTGAATACCGTTGAGCCCCACGAAGAGGCGGAGAATTTCGTTCGCGCCCTCGAAGATGCGCTGGATGCGCGCATCCCGCAGATAGCGCTCGTACGGCCACGGCTTCACGAACCCGCGACCGCCGGCCAACTGCACCAGCTCATCGGCGCTGCGCCATACCAGTTCACTCGCAAAGACCTTCGCACACGCCGCCTCGAGCGAGGCATCGACATCGGTGCGATCGAGCGCCGCCGCCAGCGCGCCCACCATCGCGTCGGCAGCGTACGTCTCGCTGGCGATGCTCGCCATCTTGCGCTGCGTGATCTCGAAATCGGCGAGCGGGGCACCGAACTGGGTGCGTGCCTCCGCATAGCGCGTGAACTCGCCCAGCAGCCGCTTGCACGCCGACGCGCAGCCACTGGCGAGCGACAAGCGACCGGCATTCAGCGCGTTCACCGCCACGCGGAACCCCTTGCCCACTTCACCCAGCACATGGTCGTCGGGCACGAAGAGATGTTCGAACACCAGCTCGGCCTGCGTCGAGGCGCGAATGCCCAGCTTGCGCACGGTGCCGTCCACCCGGAACCCCGGCATATCGGGGCGAATGATGAACGCGGTGGGGCGCATCACCGTCTGCCCGTTCCGCTCCACCGGCGTCTGGGCAAACGTCGCGATCACGCCGGCGCGCTGCCCGTTGCCGATCCAGTGCTTGCGACCATTCAGCACCCACCCGGTGTTGTCGGCGCTGCGGGTGGCCGTCGTCACGACATGCTGCGCGTCCGAGCCGGTTTCCGGTTCCGTGAGCGCGTACGCGGCCAGTGTTTCGCCACGCGCCAGCATGGGCAGATAGCGCGCCTTCTGCGCGTCGTTACCGGCGATGACGATCGCCTTGGCGCCGAGCCCGCAGTGCACGCCAATCAGGACGCCGAGTGAGGCATCCACCGCAGCCACGGCCCCGAACACGCGGGCATACGCGCTCGCCGAAAGCCCAAGGCCGCCGTACGCCTTGGGAATCGTGAGCCCCAGCAGTCCCGCCGACGCGAACGCGGTGATCACCGCTTCGTCGAACCCTTCCTGTTCATCGGCGCGATACGGATCGATGAGCCCCGAGGCCACCATCCCGTTCAGCGCGCCCACCAGGCGCTGCACCACCGCGGCCTCCTCCGGATCGCGAACCTCGAGGGTGGCCGGATACGGGAAGAGCAGGGCGTCGTTGATTTCGCCCCCGAAGAGATCGCGCAGAAATGACGGCGGCGTGGACGTGGCGGTGTCGGCAGACATGGCGTGCAGCGGGCGTGAATGACAACGGGGCGTCTTCATGCGAAGACGCCCCGTGCAATCTAGAAGGCGGTGCGACCCGCCGGGGATCAGTTCTTCTTGATGGCGGCACCGCTCGGGGCGGTGCTCGGCGGCGCACTCACACCGCTGCGCAGCGGCGTGACCGACGGATTGATCGTGATGACCACCGTGGACGCCTTGCCTTCCGGCTGGCTGTTGCTGTTCAGCGCGCGCAGGGTGAAGGTCGCGGAGCCCGCCTTCGACGCCGATACCGTCACAATCGTGCCCTGACCGTTCGCCGTACCGGTGGCGACGCTCGGATCGCTGCTCGTGACGCTCACCGAGCGGTTGAAGAGCGTGTTGCCGCTCGCATCCCGCAGCGTGATGGCGAACGACTTGTTGGCGTCGCTGAGGGCGGCGGAGTAGGTGCCATTCACCACGATCGTATCGACCGGGATCTGCTGCACCGTCACCGAGGCCGTGCCCGACCGCGTCTCACTCGTCGCGGTGATCGTCACCGTGCCCGGGGCCAGCGTCGTCACCAGACCGGTGCCGCTGACCGTCGCCCGCGTCGGGTCGCTGCTCGTCCACTCGATCGTGCGATCGGTGACCGTCGCGCCCGTCGAGTCGGTGAGCGTGGCCGTCAGCTGACGCGTCTGCCCCTGGACCACGCTCGAGGAGCTCGGCGAGAGCTGGATCGTCGCCACCGGCACCTTCGTGATCGTGAAGCTCACCGTATCCACGGCGCCTTCGGCGTTGACCGCGATGCGGGCATTGCCCAGCTGCAGGCCGGTCACCAGACCGGTCGCCGAGACCGTCGCCACCGAGGGCGTCACACTCGTCCAGTTCACCACGCGGCCCGGCGGAATCGCGCCGCCGACCGAGTCACTCAGCGTGACCGAGAACTGACGCGGGATGCTCAGGCGGAGCGTGGACGGCCGCGGCGAGATCACCGCCGAGACGATGCGCGCATCGACCGTTTCGACCGTGGCCGTGCAGCTGACCGCCGGATACTCCACCGAGGCCGCCGTGATGGTGGCCGTGCCCGCCTTGACCGCCGTGACGAGGCCGGTCTGCGACACCAGCGCCGATACCTGGTTGCTGCTCGACCAGTTCATCTGCCGGTTGAGCGACGGAATCACGTTGTTCGCCGTATCGCGCAGCACGAGCGTCGGCTGCGTGCTCGCGGTGACGGTGAGCTTCTGGCTGGCCGGCGAGAGCGAGCACGAGCCGATGGGCACTTCCGTGACCGTGATCGTGGCGCTGCCCGTCTGCTGGTCGGCTTCGGCCGAGACAACCGCCGTGCCGGTCGAGAGCGCCGTCACGTTGCCGTTCTGGTCCACCGACACGATCGAGGAGTTGCTGGACGCCCAGCGGAACGTGCGCCCGGCAATCACCACCTGCTGCGCGTTCTTGGCGACCGCCGTCAGCTGGCGCGCGTTGCCGCGGCGCAGCGTGATCGTGGCCGGCGTCAGCGTCACGCTCGCCGCCTGCTCCGGCGTCACCGTGACCTGCACCGCCGCGCTCTTCCCCTGCGCCACGGCCGAGATCGTGGCGCTGCCCACCGCCACGGCCAGCACATTGCCGCCGGTCGTCACCGTCGCGACGGCCGGATTGCTCGTCGAAAAGGTGATGGTCTTGTTCTTGATCGAGTTGCCCTTGCAGTCGAACGCCGTGCCCACGATGGTCGAGGTGCCATTCACCGGCAGTGTGAGCGTCGCCGGAGCGACCGTAACCGAGCAGGCGTCGGCTGTGGTCTTGAGATCGAGGCAGCCGGCCAGACCGCCGAGCAGAAGCAACGCGGCGCCGGTGCGATACGTCGATCGGCGCGCGGCAGACAACACATTGTGGGCAACGACCCGCATGCAGGTCCGTCCTGAGAACAAGAAGTGGAGAGCGACGCCGCGGAGCGGCTCCGCGGAGCGGCGCCGAATGGTGGTGCCGAACAAGGACGCGCGGTCGCTGGCAGCCGTAACTGTTACAGTCCCGGCACAGCGATGCAAGAGCTTGGCCCGGGCGTCCCCCTCGGTACAACTTACCTGCCGCAATGTTTCCGCCGGCCTCGTCCACCTCGTCCCGCGCCGCCTGGCGGGAGACGCTCCTCTGGGTGCTGGGGGCCCTCGCGCTCCGCGCGGCACTGGCCAGCCTCGTCCCGCTCCTTCCCGACGAGACCTATTACTGGGAGTGGTCGCGGCGCCTCGAAGCCGGCTATTTCGACCATCCGCCAGGCATCGCCCTGCTGATCGCGATGGGGACGGCCCTGGCCGGCCCGACCACCCTCGGCGTACGTCTTGGCCCGGCGATCGCCGCCCTGCTGACGCACCTGGCCGCCGTCGGCTGCGCCTACCACCTCGCCGGTGGGGCCGAGCGCGGCGCCACCGCAGCCCGCCGCGCGGCCCAGCTCGTCACGCTTCTCCCCATCGCCACCCTCGGGCTCGTGCTCGCCACGCCCGACGCCGCCCTGTTCATGGCGGCCATGGTCGCGCTGCTGGCCGTGGAGCGCGCCCTCGCCGCGCCGGTACGCAGCGCGGCCAGCGTCGGCTGGTGGACCGCCGCCGGGGTGGCCCTCGGTGCTGCCTTTGTGGCCAAGTACACCGCCGTGCTGCTGCCGATGGGGCTCGTCATCGCCTGTGTGGTGCACCCGGCGCTGCGCCAGCGCTTC
This sequence comes from Gemmatimonadaceae bacterium, assembly GCA_019752115.1. Lineage (NCBI taxonomy): Bacteria > Pseudomonadati > Gemmatimonadota > Gemmatimonadia > Gemmatimonadales > Gemmatimonadaceae > Gemmatimonadaceae bacterium. Next base: position 32,137 of record JAIEMN010000003.1, on the reverse strand, counting down.
CGGGAACCGGGCCCCTGGCTCGCCAGTGTCATCGCCCTCGCGCTCTTCGCTCCGGTGGTGGCGTGGAACGCGCTGAACAACTGGGTGTCGTTCCGCTTTCAGCTGGGACACGGCTTCACCCCCAGTGCGCGCGGCAATCCGCTGTCACGCGAACTCGAGATGATCGGCGGCCAGGCGGGCCTCGCCTCCCCCATCCTGTTCGGGTTGATGGGGCTCGCCGTGGCCCACGCGCTGCGCGACGGCTGGCGCACGCGCCACACCAGCGCCCCGACCGACGAGGCGCCACGCCGCTTTGCGTTGGCCCTCATTGCCGCCGCGCCGCTGGGCTTCTTTGCCATCAGCGCCTGGCGGCGCTCGGTCGAGGCCAACTGGCCGGCGATGATCTATCCGGGGGCGATGATGCTCCTCGCCACCAGCCCGCGGCCGGTCGCGCAGGGCGTGTGGTGGCGCCGAGGCGCGTGGTTCGCGGCAGGGCTCCTCGCGATCGTGGCGCTGCAGGCGTGGCGCCCGCTGCTGCCGCTCGCCCCGCGGAAGGACCCCATCGCGCGGGCGCACGGCTGGACGACCCTCGCCGATTCGGTGGAGGTCGCCCGTCGCGATCCCTTTCTCCAGGGCACGGTCGATCAGTTCATTGCCGCCGACCGGTATCAGGACGCCTCCGAACTCGCCTTTCATCTCACCGGGCAGCCCACGGTGTTCGCGCTCAATCTCGGCGGGCGCACCAATCAGTACGACGTCTGGAAGAACGCCTACCAGAGCATCCATCCCGGCGACGGGCTGATCGCCGTGTTCGACGCCGATGCGAAGGGAGATTCCCTCGCCGCCGTGGTGGGCGGCTGGTTTGCGGCCACCAAGCCCGGGGCGCGCGTTTCGCTGCAGCGAAACGGGGGCGAGATTACGGCACGTCGCCTCTGGCTCTATCGCATCGCGCGTGATGTGCCGCGCGAGCGTCCCACGTCTGCTCCCTGATCCGCCCATGTCCACGCCCACCCCGCCGCTCAGTGCCACCGTGCTGCTCGTGGTCGCGGTTGGTGGCGCCATCGGATCGGTAGCGCGGTACGGCGTCGGGGTCGTCATGGCGCCGGCGACGTCCACGTTCCCCTGGGCGACGCTCGTCGTGAATGTCCTTGGCGCGTTTCTGATCGGCTGGTTCGCGCGCCTGTTCGCCGCGCCCGACGCCGATCATGTCCTGCGCCTCGCGCTCACCACCGGCTTCTGCGGTGGCTTCACCACCTTCTCCACCCTGAGCGCCGAGACCGTCTCGCTGCTCCAGCAGGGCAAGGCCGGGCGCGCCGCGGCGTACATCGTGCTGTCGCTCGCGCTGGGGCTCGCCGCCACCTTCGCCGGCCTCTCCGCTGGCACCCGCACCAGCTGAGCCCTCCGCGTCCCCTCCGCTCCCTCCGCGACCTCGCGAATGCCCATCCCCGCTGATCTCGCCGCGCACTGCGCGGCACACGACGCGCGCGCGCTCGAAGAACTCTTCGCCTTTCTTCGCATTCCCTCGGTGTCGGCACGCACCGAGCACAAGGCCGACTGCGCCGCCGCCGCGCAATTCGTGGCCGACGCGCTGACGCGCATCGGCTTCACCGCCCGCATCGAACCCACGCCCGGGCATCCCATTGTGGTCGGCGAATGGCGACAGGCGCCCGCGGGTGCGCCCACGCTGCTCATCTACGGGCATTACGATGTGCAGCCCGCCGAGCCGCTTGAGCTGTGGACCTCGCCGCCCTTCGAACCGACCACGCGCGACGGGCGCATCTACGCCCGCGGATCGGTGGACGACAAGGGCCAGCTGTATCTCCACATCAAGGCGCTCGAAGCCCATCTCGCCGCGCGCGGGACCTTGCCGGTGAATGTCATCGTCCTGGCCGAAGGCGAGGAAGAAGTCGGGAGCGAGAATCTCGAGGCGTTCCTCGAGCGCGAGAAAGCGCGGCTCGCCTGTGACGCCGTGGTGATCTCCGACTCCACCATGTTCGCCCCGGGCATTCCGAGCATCCTCTCCAGTTTGCGCGGCATGGCCTATCTGCAGATCGATGTGCGCGGCGCCAACGGCGATCTGCATTCGGGGATGTACGGCGGCGCGGTGGTGAATCCGGCCATGGCGCTGGCGCGCATTCTGGCCACGATGCACGACGACACCGGCCGCATTGCGATCCCGGGCTTCTACGACGCCGTCAAGCCGTTCCCCGACCATGTGCGGGCGCAGATGCGCGAGCTCCCCTTCAGCGACGAGGGCCTGATGCACGAGGTCGGCGTCACCGCGCTTGGCGGAGAGCCCGGCTACACCACGCTCGAGCGGTTATGGACGCGCCCCACCTGCGAAGTGAACGGGCTGCTCAGCGGCTACACCGGCGAAGGCGCCAAGACGGTGCTCCCCGCCGTCTCCATGGCCAAGGTGAGTTTTCGCCTCGTGCCCGATCAGGACCCGCAGGAGATCGCACGGCTTGTGCAGGCGCATGTCGCGCGCGTGGCGCCGCCGGGCGTCAGCGTGACCGTGACCAACCTGCACGGCGGGCGCCCGTGGCGTGCCGATCTGCAGGGACCGATCATCGACGCCGGCAAGGCCGCGCTGGCCGCGGCCTTCGGGCGCGAACCCGTCATCACCGGTGAAGGTGGCAGCATCCCGGTGGTCGGCGATTTCGAACGCATCCTGGGCGCGCCCGTGCTGCTCATGGGCTTTGGCTTGCCCGGCGAAAACGCGCACGCGCCCGACGAATGGATCAGCGAGGAGAACTATCGCCTGGGCATTCGGGCCGCGGCGGTGCTCTACGACGAGTACGGGCGGCGTTCAGGCGCCTGAGCCTCACCCGCGCCACCGATCCCAGAAACATTCCGGGCTCGTTGCCATGCTGGCAACGAGCCCGGTGGTCATTGATGATTGGATGGCGTCACCCGAATCCGTGGTGATCGCCCCACGGCCTAGAAGCTGCCCAGCACGTCGTCGCCGCTGTCGTCGTCATCGAAGGGGATGAGCGTCGCCGCCGAGACGGGGAACACGTCGTCCGACTTCTCACCACCGCGCGGCGCGGCCGACTTCGCCGCCGGTCGCGCCGGCTTGCTCGCCGGGCGAGCCGCCGACGGGCGCGCCCCACCGAACGAGGCCGTGCTCGACGCGCTGCTGGCGCGGCGCGCGTTGGCCGACGTCTGACCACGATGCGACTCGGCCACGCCCTGCGCGATGGCCTGCGCATGCTTGCCGTCGAGCGTGAACTGGATGGCCAGCTCCTGCATCTCCGACGACTGCGCCGACAGCTCGGCCGCCGCACTCGCCGACTCCTCGGCGTTCGCCGCGGTGCGCTGCGTGAGGCCGCTGATCTGCGACATCGCCACCGTCACTTCGGCGAGTTCCTTGTCCTGCTCCACCGCGCCTTCGGCGATGTTGTGCATGATCGTCGCCGCGCGCTGCACACCGGTGCGGATCTCTTCGAGCCGGCGCATCACGCTTTCGTTCAGGCGCACGCCCGTCTCCGCCTTCTGCACCGATTCCTCGATGAGCGTGGACGTGTTGCGCGAGGCCTCCGACGCGCGGATGGCCAGGCTGCGCACTTCGTCGGCCACGACCGCGAAGCCCTTGCCGGCGTCGCCGGCGCGCGCCGCTTCCACGGCCGCGTTGAGGGCCAGCAGGTTCGTCTGGAAGGCGATCTCGTCGATCGTCTTCACGATCTTCGCCGTCGCATCCGCCGACTTCTTGATCTCGGTCACCGCTTCGGCGAGCGCCGTCATGCGCTCGACGCCCTGCTCGGTGGTCTCCGACGTCTTCTCCATCGCCGCCCGCGCCTCGGCGGCGTCGGCCGCGTTGGCCTTCGTCCGCTCGCTCACCACGGTGATGCGGTTCGACACCTGATCGATCGCGCCCGCCTGATCGGCCGCGCCGCTCGCCAGTTCCTGGCTGCCGTCGCCGATCTCGCGCGCCGCCGCATTCACCTGGCCGATGGCCATCGTGAGCGACGCAAACACTTCGCTGATGTTGTCGAGCGCCGTGTTGAGCGACGCCTTGATCGCCGCGTGCTCACCCACGTAGTCGCCGCGGACGCGCGCCGACAGGTCACGCTGGGCCACCTTCGCCAGCACATCCTTGGCCTCCGCGATCGGCTGCACCACCGCATCCAGCGCCGTGTTCGTGCCGCTCACCAGCTCGGCGTACGCGCCATGGAAGCGCTCGGGGTTGCCACGCTTGGCGAGATCGCCTTCGGTGGCCGCCGCGATCACCGACTTCACCTCGCCGGTCACTTCGCGCAGCGTGTCCGTCGCCCCGTTGATGTTCCGCGAAAGCGCATCGTGCTCCGAACGCACGTCCACGTGGGCACTGAGGTCACCCACCGCGAGCCGCTGGGCCGCTTCCGACACGCCGCCGATGTACGACAGCATGTCGCGGAACGCCTCGCCGAGCTCACCGATTTCGTCGGTGCCGCCCACCGCCACATCCACATCCAGCTTGCCGCGCGCAATGTCATGCGCCGTCGCGGAGAGTGCCCGCATCGCACCGATGATGCTCGTCACCGTCCCCCAGGCGATCACCGCCAGCGCGATCAGCGACACGAGCAGCGCCACCGTCGTCACCAGCCGCGACGTCTGCTGCATCTTTTCGGCCTTCGCGAAGGCCTCGCCGATGGCCTGCTCCTGCTGCGCCGTGTTCGCATGCAGCTCCTTGCCCAGCGCGGCGAACTTCTCCTTCACTTCCGTGGCGCCACCCATGAGGTCTTCCATCGACCCGGTGATCATGCCGCGGCTCGAACTCTTGGCCGCCGACGCGTACGCCGTGAAGCTCGTCTGGATCTTCGCGATCTCCGTCGAGTCCACGACCGACGTGTGCGCCAGCGAGTCATTCACCTGGGCAAACTTCTTGACGAGCGAATCCGCCAGCGTGATCGCGGCCGTATCGCTGGCGCCCACCGCGTCGCGCAGGGCGCGCTGGTAGTTCTCCAGAATCGACTGCTGCGTGCGGCTCAGCTCGAGCGCCGGCTGATAGCCATGCTCGATGGCCGCGAGCTGTTGCTGTGCGCGCGACCCCAACACGAACGACGCCGTGAGGGTGACCACGAAACCGATGGCCGACACCAAGGGCAGGGCGATGATTTTCGCCCGCAGAGACAGAGAACGGAACATGGGATTCAAGCAAGGACAAGACCGAGAGACCAGGCCACGGTGCCTGGTTCGGGTACACGGTCTCGTATCGGCCACCAGCAGGTCGCACTTGAGCGAATGCCGGTCGGAGTGTCACACCGCTGGCACAGGCATCACCATCGGTGCGCTTTGGGCCATCTCCCGGCTGGAAAACACCACGCCCCGGGACATTCCGTAAAACGGGACGTCCCGGGGCGTGGTGGCGATCGTGTTCCGCTTAGAGCCCGTCGAGCAACGAATCGTTGTTCTGCGTGGCCGCGATGCGCTTGATGAGCCACTCCATCCCCGCCTGCGGCGGCAGCTGATGCAGCCCGCGGCGCAGCAAGTGCACCTTTTCGAGCTGGTCAGGGCGATAGAGCTTCTCTTCGCGGCGGGTGCCGCTGGTGGCGATGTCGAACGCCGGGAAAATGCGGCGGTCGGCGAGCGAGCGATCGAGCTTGATCTCGCAATTGCCGGTGCCCTTGAACTCCTCGAAGATCACGTCGTCCATGCGCGAGCCGGTTTCGACGAGCGCGGTGGCGATGATCGTGAGGGAGCCGCCGCCGTGCTGCGGCGCAATCATGCGCGCCGAGCCGAAGAAGGCCTTGGGCTTCTGCATGGCGGTGGCATCGAGACCGCCCGACATGGTACGGCCAGTGCCGCGATCCACGGTGTTGTGCGCGCGGGCCAGGCGGGTGATGGAATCGAGCACGATGACCACGTCGCGCCCCTGCTCCACCATGCGACGCGCCCGCTCGAGCGTCATTTCGGCCACTTCCACATGGCGCTTGGGCGGCATGTCGAAGCTGGACGCCACGACCTCGCCGTAGCCCCACGTGATCATCTCGCTCACTTCTTCCGGGCGCTCGTCCACCAGCAGCACGAGCAGGGCCGCCTGCGGATGATTGACCGCGACGCCTTCCACGATGGCCTGAAGGAGCGTGGTCTTACCGGCACGGGCCGGGGCGACGATGAGCGCGCGCTGCCCGTAGCCGATCGGCGCGATGAGATCGATCGCGCGCCGCGTCAGTTCGGGACCCGTCTTGGCGGGGCGCCCGGTCTCGAGCGTGAGCTTCCGGTCGGGATAGCTCGCCGTGAGCGAGTTGAAGTCGGGGCGCTTCTCGAGAATGACCGGCGACCCGTCGTTGAGCTGCTGGACCTCGACGACCACCAGGCGACCGCGATGATCACGCCCGTAGGTGACGTCGAGCTTGTCGCCCCGACGCAACTGGTGCAGCCGCACGAGGGCGGGGGGCACGAACGGATCGGTCGGATCGGGGAGGTAGCTGTTCACCGCGCGGCGCAGGAACCCGCTGTCGCGCGAGGCATCGAACCAGCCGGACATCGTGCCTTCCACGGCGACCGGCTGCTGCGGGCCGCGATCGAAACCGGCATCGGCATTGGGCGCCCCACCCGGCGCGCCACCGCCACCGCCACCGCCACCACCGCCACGACGGAAGCGGTTGCGGCCGCGACGGCCACGGCGGAAGCCGCGCTCGTCGCCCTGATCCCCGCGGTCGGGGCGATCGCCGCCGAACGGCGCCGCCTCACCGGCCGGCGCGGCGTTGACCGGGCGTTCTCCGCCCCGATCGTCGCGCGGCCCCCGATCCTCACGCGGGCCACGGTCGTCGCGATTGCGATGCCGATTCCGGCCGCGCCGGCGCCCGCCACGCTCGCGACGCTCATTGAACGGGCGTTCGGGGCGATCCGGCCGCTCCGGACGAGCCTGGCGCTCCGGACCGTCGGTCCGGTCGAACGCGCGATCGTATCGGTTCTCCGGTTCACGGCGCTCGCCGTTCGGGCGCTCCACCGGACCGTCGAAGGGCGAGGGGGGCATGGCGGCGCGGGACTCGACGCGCGGCTCACGCGGTTCACGTGGCTCGCGCACCTCACGCACGGGCGCCGTCGGGGCGGCGTCGCGTGGCGCCTCCGCGGCGGCGGGCGCGCTGTCGGCGTCCTTCACTTTGCGCGTCGAGACGCGCGGACGGCGGGGGCGGGCGACCTCGCCGGCGTCAGCGGCCGGTGGTGGAGGCGGTGCCGCGGGAGCGGCCTCGGCGGCCGCCGGGGCGGCCTTGCGAGCGCGCGTTGGGCGCGGAGCAGCCGCGGGCGCATCGAGATACGGATTGTCGTCCCCGGTGGACTCCGGGGCGGGCCGCGCCGTCTTGCGGGCGCGGCTGGCAGGACGCTTCGGTTCGGTCATTCGACTACTGCGAGTGGTACTGAAGGCGCTCGTCCGATCGGACGGCGCGGTAACGCATGGGACGGCACAGCGAAGCGAGGCCCGCGAACGGGCGTCGGGGTAACGCGGGAGTGCGTGGCGCGATGGCGATGCGCGATAGCGGTGCGCGAGTGCGCGGGGATTGCGGACTGCTCAGGACGGGGAAAGGAGATCCGTCCGAGCGAACGGCCCGCGTCATACGGCGGGCGCGCGTGGAGCCGCTGCTTCCTTCATGGCAGGGCCCCGCAGTGATCCACTCGGAGTATTGCCCCACCGACGCTGCCGCGCAACCCCGATTCCTCTAGCTTTAACGCCATGATTGCTCCTCCGATCGACCTCCCCGCGGCGCTGGCCGACGCCATCGCCGCGTATGAAGCCTCCGGTAACGTGGGCGCGCTCATGGAACGCCTGCACCACCTGCGTGACGGCGCCATGCCCGATGCCCTCGTCGCCGCCGCCGAACCCTGGCTGCACATGCCCGAGGTGGCCGGCCCCCTCTATGAGAAGGTGGTCGACGACCAGCCGACCAACGCGCGGGCCCTCGTCATTCTCGCCAACGCCTACTGGCTCTCCGGTCGCGGCCCCGAGCTCGTCGGCGAGCTGGCCAGTCGCGCACTGGCCGTCGACCCCGCCAATCGCGGGGCCTGGCATCTGTGGGCGCTCACCGAAGGCAATCAGCGCGATCGCACCGTGCGCTGGCTGCAGGTGACGCAGCGCTTTCCCGATGATCTGCTCGCCAAGGCCGCGCTCGCTGACAATGCCGCGTCGCTCGCCGCCGCCGAGCACGACAAGGAAGCGCTGGCGATGGCGATCAGCGCCTACGAAGACCTCTGGGCGAACTCGCCCACCGCTGAACAGCGCGCCGCGCTCGAAACCGCGCTCACCACGCTCCGCAACTACACGTTTTGATGACTGACGGTCCCCCGCACGATCACGCGAGCATGGGCGACGCCGCCCCCGGCGAAAGCGCCGCCCTCGCCGAGTTCCGTCAGTTCCGCGAGCGCATGAACACGCGCATCCTCGGCGAGAACAATCTCGTCATCAATCGCTTCTTCAATCTCGATGGCCGCGCGTACGAAGGCGGGGCGCTCTCGGTCAAGACGAAGGAACTGCTCGGCCTCGTCGCCTCACTCGTGCTGCGCTGCGACGACTGCATCACGTATCACATCGTCCGCTGCGCCGAAGAGGGCGTCACGCGCGACGAGATGTTCGAAACGCTGAGCATCGGCCTCATCGTCGGCGGCAGCATCGTCATCCCCCACCTGCGTCGCGCGGTGGACCGATGGGACGACTGCGAGCGCATGCGAGCGGGCACGTCCTGAGTCCCTATTTCCCCTTCGCCACCGTCTTCGGGTCCCCGTCCGACACATACCGCGCCAGCGGTCCCGCCTTGTCCATCGCGTCCAGCGTGGGCGTCAGCTTCGTGCCCCCCTGCAGCGGCACGCGCGGCAGGGAGCGCGGATTGAACTGCGGATCGTAGGGGCTGCGCGCCGGCCCGCCGGCGACTTCGAAGACGGCCTCGTTGCTGTACCGCACTTCGCGCTTCGCCTTCTTGTCGTACCACGCGCCGCTGAAGGCGAGCGCCCGGTTCTTGGGCCACAGGCCGTACGGCAAGGCCATGCCGCGGATCTTGTAGCCCGGCACGGCGCTGTCGATCGCCATCGCGCCGCGCGCGAGCTGCTCCTGCACCACGGCGTCGGGATACTTGTTGAGCTGTGCGTGCCACAGGGTGTGGTTGCACAGCTCGAAGCCCTGCGCGTGCAGGAACTGCACCTTCTTCAGGCGCCACTCGCTCTTCTGGCCGTCGATGCCCTTCTCGCCAAAGAACGCGTGCCCCTGCGCCGCTGCCGGGAGCATGCAGAAGAGCCCCTTCGCCTTCCAACCGGGATGCGACTTGATGAAGTCGAGCAGAATACCCACCGCACTCGACGGATCCACCACCAGCTGACCGTTCTTCTCCAGATAGCGGAACTGGCTTGGCGAGGCGTCATCGAAGGTGAACAGCACCGGCGACTTCCCGGCCGGCAGATCGATCCGCTTGTCGAGAATCTCCGACAGGTTCACCGGCACGTAATCCCGCTTGTACAGCTCGGCGAGTTCCGCCTTGAAGCGCTCCCGCGAGACTTTGTACGACCCGTCGGCATCCACCACCTGATGCCATTCGACGATGGGAATACGGCCCAGCTCGTTGGGTGTCCGCGGGCCTGCCGGCGGCTGCGTCGGTGCGGGCGTGGCACTTTGCCGCCCCGACATACGTACGAGAGGGCTCGGGGTGGCGTGCGCCGGGGTGGCAACCATTTGCCCCAGTGACGCCATCAAAAGACCAGCCACCACCGGCCAACCCCGGCGGGCGGTACGAACAGTGCACAGCTGAACAGCCTTGGACACGCGATCGGACGGCAAAGAGTCAGACGGGAAAGTGATGTCCGGGGAAGCTAACGCATCGGCGCCCGCACCACGGAGCCATCGCTGGCGGCGCGCATCACGGTATGCGCTCGCCCTGCTGGTGGCGGGCGCCTGCACGACCGCGAGTTGGTGGTGGTCATGCGGGTGGCAGGGGTGCCCCACCACCACCGAGCTGCGCGCGTGGCGCCCGACCGAGGGCGGCGCGCTGCTCGGGCGCGACAGTGCGCTCGTCAGCGCGCTGGCGCCGGTACGCCGCGTCAATGTGCCGCTCGCTCGGGTGCCGGCGCACGTGCGCGCCGCGTTCATCGCCGTCGAAGACCGCCGCTTTCGCGAGCACCACGGCGTCGATTGGCGCGGCGTCGCGCGCGCGCTGGTCAGCAATGTGCGCGCCGGCGGCGTGCGCGAAGGGGCCAGCACCATCACCATGCAGCTCGCCCGCAACGTCTTTCTGGGGAACCGCGCGAGCGAGCGCAGCTGGGGGCGCAAGTTCCTCGAATGGCGCTTTGCCATGTTGCTCGAGCAGGCGCTCAGCAAGGACGACATTCTCGAGCGCTATCTGAACGCCATCTACCTCGGTAATGGCGTGTATGGCGTGGAAGCCGCGAGTCACGATCTCTTCGGCAAGCGCGTCGGCGAGTTGTCGCTGGCCGAGGCGGCCATGCTCGCCGGGTTGCCCAAGGCGCCCTCGAGTTATTCGCCGCGGAACGATCGCCGCAAGGCTCTGCTGCGGCGGGCCGTGGTGCTGGAGGTCCTCGAGCGGGAGCAGGTCGCCTCAGCGGCCGCAGTCGCGACGGCGCGCCGCGCGCCGCTCAAGATCGTCCGCGCCGAATGGACCTCCACGCGCAATGCCGATTCCTGGGCGGTCGAGGCGGTGCGGGTGACGCTCGACTCTCTGCGCGAGGTCGGCGTCATTCCGCCGGCGCTCAACGATGGGCAGCTCCGCGTGTGGAGCACGATCGATCGTCGCGCGCAGCTCGCGGCGGAACGCACCGTGGCGGTCGGCGCTGCCGCTATCGATGAGGAGCGCCGTTGGAACGGCGACGATCTGGACGGCGCGGCGCGCACGCAGGGCGCCCTCGTCGCGATCGATCCCTTCACCGGTGCCGTGCGCGCGATCGTCGGTGGCCGCCGCATGGAACGGCGCGGCTTCAATCGCGCGCTGCGCGCGCGCCGGCAGCCGGGCTCCACCTTCAAGCCCTTCGTGTACGCGGCGGCGTTGCAGCAGGGCTTCACGCCGGCCAGCATGATCGAAGACGAACCGGTCGAGATCGGGGCTGGTCGCACAGTCTGGCGTCCGGCGAACTACGGCGACGAATACGCCGGTCGCATCACCATGCGCGATGCCCTCGCCCGATCGGCCAACGCCGCCACCGTGCGCCTCAGTCGCGACGTGGGCATGTCCCGCATCGTCGCGCTGGCGCACGCGCAGGGCATCGCCTCCGATTTGCCCGATGTGCCGGCGCTCGCGCTCGGCGCCGGAGCGGTGACGCCCGTGGAGCTCACCACGGCCTACGCCCCGTTCGCCAACGGGGGCCGGCGCATCACGCCGTATCTCGTGGAGAAGGTGGAGGATCCCTTCGGCCGCGTGCTCTGGCAACGCCCACCGGCCACGTCGAGTCAGGTGCTCGAGGCGCCTGATGCCTTTCTCGTCACGTCGCTGCTGCAGGGGGTCGTGGATCACGGCACCGGCTACGCCGTGCGTTCCGCTGGCATTCGCGGGCCGGTCGCCGGCAAGACCGGCACCACCAACGATGGCACCGACGTCTGGTTCGTGGGCTATACCCCCACCCTCGTCGCCAGCATCTGGTTCGGCGCCGACGCGCCGACGCCGCTTGGCGGCAACGCCAGCGGTGGCCGCCTCGCAGCCCCGCAGTGGGCGCGCTTTCTGCGCGACGGATGGCACAGCCCCGAGGAGGACGCGCCCTGGATGCCACCGCCAGGCATCGAATCGCGGCAGATCGATATCGGGACCGGCAAGCTCGCCAGCGACTGGTGCGGTCCGTCGCGGCGCGAGTACTTCAAGCTCGGCACGGCCCCCAAGGGCGCGTGCGAAGACGATCAGTGGTTCGCGATGCGCGAGGCCAATCCGCCCGATTGGGATCCGCCCGAGCCCCCTGAGCCCCCCGAGATCGTCGGCGCGATTGTAGATGAGGCGCTGCAGGCGGCGCACGCCAATGATCGCGCGCGCATGATCACCCGTGACGTGGCCGCCGAGGTCATGCGCGCAGTACGCCAAGCCACTCGCGAGGCGCGCCGGCGTAGCCCGGAAACACCGCGTCCACCTGCGCCCCGCCCAGGTGGCGGGACACCACCTCGCTGAACACCGCACGGAAGTCGGTGGTCAGCGCGAGATCGCGCCCTTCGTAGAGCTGCTCGGGGGCGAGCCCCGGCCACCGACCGAGCACCCGCTTCGACGCGCCGAGCGATCCACCGATCACGAACATCGCGCCTGCATGCCCGTGATCGGTGCCGCCGGTGCCGTTCTGCCGCACCGTGCGCCCGAATTCGCTGCAGGTGAGAATCACGACGTCCTCCATGCGATCGCCCAGGTCGGTCACCAGCGCGGCAATGGACGACGAGAAGTCGGTGAGCCGATTGGCCAGCTGCCCCTGCGCGCCCCCCTGATTGACGTGCGTGTCCCACCCGCCGATATCGGCGAAGGCCACTTCGAGCCCCACGCCCGCCTTGATGAGCTGGGCGATCTGCAGCAGGCGGTTGCCGAACTCGCTGCGCGGGTACACGGCACCGTTCTGTGGCGTGTACTGCTGCGGGTTGGCCGCCTTGAGCACCTTGAGCGCTTCGAACATCTCGCTGCCGCTGCCGTGCACGAGATCGGCATTACCGGTGCGATAGAGGGCCTCGAGCCGCCGCTCGGCGTCGCTGCCGGCCGAGCGAATCGAAAACTCGTCGATCGAGTTCATCGCCACGACGGGGGCGTTGCCGCCGAGAATGCGCGGGGTCTGCGCGCTCATCGCCACGGCACGGAAGGGCGCCGACTTGCTGGCGGGCGTACAGGCTTCACACGTCCCCTGCACGGCGAGGTAGCGATTGAGCCACCCATCGCTCGTGCCTTTGCGATCCGGCGTGCCCGTCTCCATGTAGTCCTGGGCGTCGAAATGCGATCGGGTCGCACTCGGGCTCCCCACGGCGTGAATCGGCACGAGCAGCCCGCGATCCCAGAGCGGCTTGAAGCTTGAAAGCGCCGGATGCAAACCGAAGAATCCGTCGAGATCGATCGCCCCGACCGCGCCGTTCGCGCGCGCCGGTGAACCAATCGCGAGTTGCGGGCGCGCCGCGTAGTAGCCGCGATCACCAAACGGGATCACCACGTTCAGCGCATCGGCCGCGCCGCGCTGGAAGAGCACGATCAGCGTCTTGCCGCGCGCGGCGCGCGGCAGGTCCATGGCAAAGGCCGTGCGCTTGAGAAAGCTCGGGGACAACCCCAAGGTCACCAGCGACAGCGCGCCACCCTTGAGAAAGACTCGGCGATTCATCGATCAGCTCCGGCGCTCAGCGCCGCTGAAATTCGGGCGCGCCCAGAGCGAGCCCCACGATTTGGGCCAGCCCGCTGGCTGGCTTGGCTGGACCGAGCACCGGGGCGAGGGAATCGCCGGCGGCGCGCGTAGCCAGAAACGGATTGGTTCCGGTGAGCAGCACCTGTCGCGTATCCGCGGATGCATCGCCGCCCAGGACCGTGCGAATGACGCCATCCACCTGCTGATCGCGCGGGAGCCCGTTCAGCGACTTCGCTGGTGCCCAGTCGACCAGCTTCACCCCGGGGACGCGCCCGCTCGCGACCGACAGCCCGAAGTTGATGCGGTTGAGGATCGCGCCGGTGTTCATCCACGCGTCGCCCGTCTCCGGATACCCATTGGGCGCCTGATGGCCAAAGAGCGGTTGTCCGAGCCGGTTTACGAGCTGCGCGGTGCGGGGCGTCGGATCGGGGGCGGCGTTCATGGTGCGCAGCGCGCTCGTCACCAGTTCGAACGGGCTCTTCACCTTGCTGCGGTACGCGCTCGCCGAGAAGAACTCCGGACTCGTGATGATGGTGCGGACGACCTCACGGATGTCGCCGTCGGTGCGGCGGAACGTCGCCGCCGCACGCTGCACCAGCGCCGGGGGCGGCGTGTCGCTCACGAGGCGGCGGGCGAGCTTCGTGCTGATGAACTCCGCGGTCTTGGGGTGCCGCGCGAGCAGATCCAGGACGCGTTCCCCCTCGTCTTCGCCGTGCCCTCCGGGGAACTTCTGTCCGAGGATCACCTTCGCGCCGGCATCGTGCACCTGCGGCCGGAACACGAACCCGCCCCCCTGGGCGCCCCGTTCGAGCGTCCAGCCGGTGAGCGCCCGCGCGACCTCGATCACATCCTGCTGGGTGTAGCCCCCGTCCACGCCAAGCGTGTGCAGCTCCATCAGCTCCCGGGCGTAGTTCTCATTGAGGCCGCGCTTGCGCTGGGCCAGCGCGGCGAGCTGCGGCCGCTGCTGGGCCACCCGTTGCACCACCGCCGCGCGTCGCCGCGCGATGCGGGGGTTCATCGGCTCGAGCACCGGACGCCCGCTATCCGCCACACTCTGCCAGTTGTCGAGATAGAGCAGCATCGCCGGGCTCTTCGCCACCGCGCCCAGCAGGTCGCGGAACTTGCCCATGGCATGCGGGCGAATGACCGACGCCTCGTACTCCGGCAGGAAGTAGCGCAGCCGATCCTTGCCGGCAAAGACGGTGAAGTGATTCTCCCAGAAATCCACCAGCACTTCGTTGAGCTGGCGCTCGGAGAGCACGGCGCGCGCCACCCGGCTCGACGCCAGCTCGCCAAGCGCCACCGTCGAGCGTCGCCCGAGCTCGCGCACCTTGGCCGAATCCTCGGCGGTGGGGGCGCCCCCGCGGCGGGCGAGTTGCGCCAGCGCCTGCGCCGGCGGCGGATACATCTCGAGGAGCTGGGCGCCCGTCAGCGACAGCGCCTGAAACTGGGTGAGGAACTGATCCACCGCCGCATCGTCGATGCGTTCGGGGTGCAGCTGCCGCTCGATCCACGCGTCCACGCCTATGGCCCGAACCGTCTCCACATCCCCCGGGCGGGCGCCAAACGCGAGGCGATTGAGCACATGATGGACCTGCTGGTCGGCAGTCTGTTCGCGGGCGCCGGTCCCGCCGCGCGTCGCCATCGACGCGTCAGGCGATCGGGCAGCCGGCGCGCAGGCGGCCAACACGACCGCCGGCAGCAGTGCGCGCCAGGGGGCAACGAGCAGGGGGCGGATCCAGCGAGACAAGGGCGACACGCAGCGCTCCTCAGCGAAAGCGGTGACAGGAGCTTGGACGGCGCACCTGTCCGGCCGTTAACGGCCCCATCCCAGTGCGACGCACCCTTATGTTACCGACATGGCCGCCCCTCGTTCGTCCCCACGCTGGCAGGATCTGGTTGACGCTGCGTTCGCGGTGGGGACGCTGACCACCATTGCCACCGGCGGGGCGCTTCTCGGTCTTGGCATTCGCGATGGCGAAGCCGGCCGCGCCTTTCGGCTCGCCGGCCGCGGGCTCCTCGAAAGCATCGGCGTGCCCTCTCTCTCGGCGCCGCTGACCTCGGTCGCCCTGGGCTACCTCCACCATCTGCTCGTCGCGACCGCCTGGGGCGTGCTGCTGGCGCTGCTGGTGCTGCCGCAGCGCGGGCTCTGGCGTCTCGCGGCGGCCGTCGTGGCCGCAGCGGTGTACAGCGTCGTGTCGGCCAGCGTGCTCCCGGCGCTGTTGCGTATAGGCTACGGTGTGACCGGAACAATCCCCGGTGCGGTTCCTGTTGGTGTAGCCATGGCGCTGTCGCTCGTCGGGGGCGCCTGGGTGGCTGCTGACGCCTCACCCGCAGACGACTGAGCCCATCCGTCCCCCGGACGGGGTCGGCCGCCGATGTCGCCGGATCGTTGCACAACCGGTGACATGTGTCACTCGTGGCACGGCTGATGCTCTACGTAGGTTGCCCTGTACCGGATGGCACGTCTATCACGTGGACGGCGCACGTGACGCAGCGCACTCCGGTACGCCTTCTGACCCTAGCAATGGAGGGACCCATGGACGTCCTCGTACGACTCGAGGCACGTCCGAGCGATTCGCCGGTGCTCGCGCACGTGAACTCGATTCCCGTGCTCCCCTTCGGCACTCGCTCGCGGCGTGAAGTGGTGACGCTGTACGGTGAGGCCGATGCGCAGGCCCTCGCCCTGGCCATCGCGGCCACGGTCGAGAGTGAGCGATTGGAAGCCGTGCAGACGGGTGTAGTGCGCCACCTGGGCGTGTGGCCGGACCGCGGTGCGGTCGGAGATTCGGCGTGGCGGGATGTCGCGACGGGTCGTCTGGTCACCCAGGATCTCGATATTCCGCTGCCGACGCTCGAGGCCCGCGCCTCCGAGCTCCTCGGCGCCTGCGGCCCCACGCTTCGCCGCGTGGCTGCTGGTCTGGCGATGCCCGACTGGCCCGAAGGCACGGAACGCGCGCTGACCTTCTCCCTGGTGTCCGCCTCGGCGGCCAGCGGCGGAGCGGGACGGAGCCTCGAGGACGACGCTGGGGTGGAGAGCTGGCTGGATTCGATTCGGCAGGCCGATGCCTTTACCTACGAAGTGGAGGGAGACTGAGACGCCCCTGTCTTTGTCTGTGAATACCGGAAGGGCGACGCCAAGGCGTCGCCCTTTCTTGTTGTCGAGACCGTGTTTGCCGGGGGGTCAGAGAGACTCGGAAGTCGGAGGCGAGATCGGGGCTCCGACCTCCGAATCCCTCCCAAGTCTGAATCCCAGCTATAGGGTTTCCCCCGACCCCACGTCCTCCAGTCGTGCTTGCCTCCCCGCGGTCCCGCCCACACGCTAGACCACGGGCCGCAATTATCGCGCGGACCCGGTGAGGACCCCACCCAGCGGGCTCCACGCGCCTCCAGCGCGCGCGTCCCGCGCACATCCGCGGCCTCGGGCCGCGTGGAGGGACGATGCGGGACTACGACTCCGCCGGCATCAGAAACGTCGCCGTGGTTGGCCACGGCGGCAGCGGCAAGACCAGCCTCGTCGATGCACTCTGTTTCGCTGCCGGCTCCGGCAAACGCCACGGCACCATTCGCGAAGGCACCACCCTCACCGATCACCTCCCCGAGGAAGTCGAGCGCGGCTACTCCATCAGCCTGGGCTGCGCGTACGCCGAATGGCAGGACAGCAAGGTCAACTTCATTGACACCCCGGGCTCGCTCGACTTTCAGGGCGATGCCATGGCGGGATTGGCCGCGGCCGATGGCGCGCTGTGCGTGATCGGGGCCGCGAGCGGCGTCGAAGTCGGCACCGAACGGATGTTCCGCGCCGCCGTCGCCAAGCAGGACCCTGTGCTTTTCGTCGTCTCGATGATGGACAAGGAGCACGCGAACTTCGATCGCATCTACCAGCAGATCAAGGACCGGCTGACCAGCAAGGTCATCCCCGTCGAGATTCCCTGCGGCGAGGGCGCTGCCTTCAAGGGCGTGATCAATCTCTTCACGCAGCGCGCGTACATGTATACGAGCGGCACCAAGGGCGAGTATGTCGAGACCGACATCCCCGCCGAGTGCCAGGAGGCGTTCACGCGCTACCGGCAGGAGCTCATCGAAGCCATCTCCGCCACCGACGATGCGCTGCTCGAGCGCTATCTCGAGGGGCAGGAAATCGAGCGCGACGACGCTATCCACGGCATGAAGGACGCCATGGCGCGCCTCGACCTGTTCCCGCTCTTCTGCGTCTCGGCCGAAAACATGATCGGGGTGCGCGCGCTCCTCACCGAGCTCGTGCAGCTGATGCCCAATGCCTACGAGATGGAGGAGATCCACGCCCTCACCGGCGCCGAAGGGCATGAGACGGTGCAGCTGCACGCCAAGGATGACGGGCCGTTCGCCGCGCTGGTCTTCAAGACGCTCGCCGAACCGCACGTCGGCGATGTGAGCTATTTCCGCGTGCTGTCGGGCAAGGTCGTCAACGGGCAGGATGTGTTCAACGCCACCCGCGACGGCATCGAAAAGCTGGGGCACCTCTCCGTGCCGCTCGGCCGCGAGCGCGTGGAAGTGAACGTGCTCCACGCCGGCGACATCGGCTGCGTGGCCAAGCTGCGCAATACACACACCAACGATACGCTCTCCACGCGGGAGCATCCGGTGCGGTTGCCGGCGATCGCCTTCCCCGACAGCGTGGTGCACTTCGCGATTCACGCGTCGGTGCGCGGCGAAGAAGACAAGCTCCAGCAGGGGCTCCACCGGCTGCACGACGAAGATCCCACCTTCACCGTGCAGTACAACACCGAGACGCACGAAACGCTCGTCGGCGGCATGGGTGAGCGGCACCTCGACGTCTGCATGGCGATTCTCAAGCGCAAGTTCGGCGTGCAGGCCGAGCTTGGGAAACCGCGCATCGCCTTCCGCGAAACGATCACCGCCAAGGCCGAAGGGCAGGGGCGGCACAAGAAGCAGTCGGGTGGGCGTGGGCAGTTCGGTGACTGCTGGATCCGCATGAGCCCCATGCCGCGCGGCGAAGGCTATCTGTTCGAAGACAAGATCGTGGGCGGCGTGATTCCATCGAAGTACATCCCGGCCGTCGATCGCGGCGTACAGGAAGCTGCGGCACGCGGCGTGCTGGCCGGCTTCCCGCTCGTGGACTTCCGCGTTGAGGTGTACGACGGCTCCACGCACTCGGTGGACTCGAACGAAATGTCGTTCAAGATGGCCGGCATCCTCGCGTTCAAGGGCGTGGCGAGCAAGTGCCGTCCGGTGCTGCTCGAGCCGCTCGATCACCTCGAGATCACGGTCCCCGATGCCTTCCTTGGCGACGTGATGGGCGATCTCTCCGGCCGTCGCGGCAGCATCCTCGGCACCGACACTAACGGCGACCGCACCGTGATCCGCGCCGTGGTGCCGCAAAGCGAGCTGCACCTCTACGCCACGCAGCTCTTCTCACTCACGCACGGCTTCGGCACGTTCGTGCGCCGCTTCAGTGGCTACGAACAGGTCCCGCACGACGCCGCGCAGAAGATCATCGCGGAGCACGCCCGCGAGATGGAGGAAAGCAACGCCTAGCCGCCGGCGCCGGGCGCAGGTCGGATTTAGTAGACCTGCGCCCAGCTCCGCGTCTTGGTGCGCGTGACCGTGCCGCCGCCCAGGGCCGCGGCCGCCTTGCCCAGCGCGCAGTGACTGAAGCGCATGGTCGCATTGCCAATGATCTTGGAATCTTCATTCGTCGGCGCATTCACCATCACGGCGCCGTACACCTGCGACGAGCCTTCCATCTCGAAGCGCTGGCCCACGAGAATGAGACCGTAGAACTCGAAATTGCCCCGGATGCGGAGCCGCCCGTCCACGATCAGGATGCCCTGCCCGCGGCCATTGCCCTGCAGGTCGAGATCCCCGGCGGAGTAGATCAGCGGGAAGTAGTTCTGGCACCCGGCCACCGAGCCATTGCCGCGATACGGTTCGCCCCAGTTGCTCGACGACATCGTGCACGACGTCGCGGAGCCCACCGGCGCCGGGTTGAGATTGCCCGACACTTTGATCCCCGCACGCGCGGCCAGCGCGGCCCACGTTTCGCCGCCAATGTCGTTGTACGTGTTGGGGTCGGCCGCCAACGGATTCGACCGCAGCGCGCCCACGGTCTGGTTGGCCTTCTGCACCTGCGGCACGGTCGATGGATCATACGCGATCGCGGTCGTGTCACCGGTGGGAAACGTGGCGCAGTCGGTCCACCCCGGCGGCGCCGTATTGCGACCGTCCACGAGGGCCGAGCCCTGGATCTGCACGTCGTCGTTCATCGTGAGCAGCCCCAGCGGCCTGAGCCGGCCGCCGCCGCTCACGCGCACGAGCATGCTCGTCTGCCGTTGCGCTTCCAGCAACCCGCTGCCGATTGCTGCGCGACCAATCGACACGACGTTGTACGTCTTCGCATTCAGACGCTGCACCCGCACGCGCGCGGTGTCGCCCGTCTGAATCACGACCACCGACGAATCGATCGCGCCGTTCGCCATCGAGCTGCGCGTGGCCGGCCAGTTGGCCAGCTCATTGGTCATGCCAAACTCCGCCGCGGCCTGCGCTCGCTGCTGCATGGCCAGCGTGCGACTGATGCGGAGCTCCTGCATGCTCCCCATCATTGCCCCGCTCGACAGCACCAGCAGCACCACCATGGCCACGAGCACGAGAATGAGCGCCGAGCCGCGACGGTCGCGGCGCGGGGTCGCCATCAGCGGCGACGGATGCGGAAGAGCACGACGGCGGCGTCGTGCGGACAGTCGGGACATGGTGCCGTGAGGGCCAGGGAGCGTCGAAAACTGGAATCCGACGTGCAAGTTCATGAGCAATGGCTCATGAACTCCTGCACACCTCAGACGAACGACGGGAAAAACGCGTCACAGCCCGGGGGGCGGTGACGCGTCGGATGGGTCGAGCGCTCGAGGAGCGCGCCCCTCAGTACAGCTGGGTCCAGCTCCGTTGGGCCGTGCGTCGTGGCGTCGCGAGGCCGGAGAGCGCCTGCCCCGTCGCGCAGTGGCTGAAGTTGAACTCGGCGTTGCCCAGAATACTGGACGCCGCGCCATTGGCACCCCGCACCATCACCGATCCGTAGAGCGTCGGCGTACCGGCCACGTCGAGGTTGTTCCGCACGAGAATGATTCCCGCAAAGACGAAATTCCCGCGAATGGTGAGCGAGCCGTTCACCAGCAGAATCCCCTGACCTCGGCCGCCGGTGATCGAGAGATCACCGGCCGAGTACACGATCGGGAAGTAGTTCTGACAGCCCACGATCGGATTGCCGCTGCGGTTCGGTTCCCCCCAGTTCGTGGACGACGTCACGCACGTCGTGCTCGTCCCCACGGGCGAGGGATTCCCGCCGCTGGTCGTGACGTTGGCCTTGGCAATGAGCGACGCCCACGTTTCCGTCCCGAAGACCGAGTACGTGGAGGTGTCGGCGGCGGCGGCCGTGGCCCGTGTGCCGCCCACGGTCTGGTTGGCCTTCTGAATGGTCGGTACCGCTGCCGGATTGTACGCGAGCGCCACCGTGTCGGTCGTCGGGTAGCCGCTGCACGCGCTCCAACCGGGCGGCGGCGTGTTGCGCCCGTCGAGCACCGGTGAGCCCTGCACGTTGATGTTGTTGAAGATCGACATCAGGCCGAGGGGCATGATCGACGGACTGCTCACGCGGACCAGCATGCTCGTCTGCCGCTGCGCTTCCATCAGCCCGTTGCCGATCGCCGACCGGCCGATCGATACGATGTTGAAGGTGCGCGCATTCAGGCGTTGCACCCGGACGCGCGCGGTGTCGCCAGTCTGCACGGCGACCACTGTGGAATCGATGGCGCCGTTCGCCATCGCGTTGCGGGTGGTCCCCCACTGCGCGAGCTGCTGATTCAACCCGAACTCGGACGCCTGCTGCGCGCGCTGCTGCACCGACGCGTTCCGACTGGTGCGCAGCTCCTGCATGGAGCCGAACATCGCGCCACTCGACAAGACCAACAGCACGACCATCGCGACGAGCACGAGAATCAGCGCCGAGCCTCGGCGCTCACGAACCAGCGGGCGGGGCATGACGGCGGTCATCGACGGTTCCGGATGGCAATACCAATAGACATCGAGTCGCGGACGCCCGCACTCGACACACCGAGGCCGCTGGTGCCGGAGCTGCTCCCGCCGAGGGCGCGCAGCACGACATCGACGCGCGCGATGCGGGCCGCCGTCGCGGTCACGGCGCCGGTGGAGTCGTAGTAGGCGAACACCATCCCTCCCGAGCCGTTGAGCCCTGGTGCCACGAAGGGACCGGCCACCGGGACACTCGCCTGCCAGGCGCCACCCACCTGCTCGGTGCGGTTGATGTACCAGTTCCCCGACGTCGCCTGCGTCAGCGAGTAGCGCGCGCTGCGCACGAAGCGCAGGGCCGACCCCGGCACCACGGAATCGGGAAGCGCCGGCGTGACGGTGAAGCGATAGCGCAGCTTGCCGGCATCCAGTGTGGCATCGGTGTACGTCGCGGTGGGGCGGTACGCGCTGCTCGACGCCACCGCCGTGATGCGGTGCGCCGACCAGTAGTCCCCGTCCACGCCCGACGAGTCGTTGCGCAGCGCGTACAGCGTATCGCCAACGGCGGGGAGCGTGTACCAGCTCGACGTCGTCGTGCGCGCCGTGTTCACCGGGGGCACGTCGATCTGCGTGGAACTCCCCTTCGCGCACACGAGCGATGAGCCAAGAATGCTGTGGAAGGTGATCGCACTCGTGGAGAACGCGCTGATGTCGCCACCGGGCGTGGACACGCCCTGCAGTTCGGTGGGGAGCATCGCCAGCGCTTTGCGCAGGTTGCGGCGCACGAGCATCTCCTCGTTCGTGCGCTGATAGAAGCGCTGCTGCTTGAGCATCATGTCGGCGACGGCCGTCCCGAGGAGCCCGAGGATCACGATGGTGACCATGAGCTCCGGGAGCGTGAAGCCCCGGCGGGATCGTGCCCCAGTAGGGCGCGCGGCGTGCGAGCGGCTCAGACGCATGGCACGAGCGCCCGATAGGTCTGGGCGTTGGTCATGCGCGGCAGGCGCATGGTGAGCACGATGGTGCGCGTGCTCCCGGTCCCGCTCACGGTCCACGTCTGGGAGATTCCCTGGCGCGTGGACGACCCGGCCACGATGCCACTGCACGGCAGGCTGCGCAGCGAATCGAGCCGCTGTTGCGCCATGCCGGCGGCCTGAATCTGCCGACGGCTGTTCCCCGTCTGCTTGCTGATGCTGGTCGCCGCCCCCACGATGCCCATGACGGCTACGGTGAGCAGCACGCAGGCAATCAGCACTTCGATGATCGACACACCGGCCCGCGGACGACTCACAGCACGCACCCCTTGGGCAGCACCAATCCGCCCCCGGAGACGCACACCGTATCCGCACCACCCGGCACCGTCACCACATAGCTGTTCGTTTGCGTCGTGGCCGGCGTCACCAACCCGCGCGCATCAAACGACAGCGCACTCGGCGCGGGCGTGAGCGGCGTCAGCGTGGCGCCGAAATCGGCGAAGCGAATCGGGCCCAGCACGGTGACCGTATTGCCCGTCAGACCACTCAGCGCGGTGACCGTGATGCTGTTGCCACTGATCGTGAGCGTGGCCGTCTTCCCCTTCTGCATCGCGGCTTCCTGCGCCGACGAGAAGGCGGCAATGAGCTCCGTCCGCGCTGCGCGCAACGCGCTCCGTCGCTTCAGATCGGTGATGATGGGCGCGACGCGAAACATGATCGCGCCCATGATCGCGATCACCACCAACATCTGAACGAGCGTAAAGCCGCGGCGCGGCGCGTGTGGGGACATGGAGAGGTTAGCGGGGACAAACCGTCTGATCTATGACGGTTGGTGCCGGTAGCGTGTAACGCCGAACGCGCTGGAAATGCATTTCAGAGTAGGAAATTTCTCTGAAGTGGAAGAGTGAGTTAAGTGTTTTCGTATCAGTGCTTTATACGATCATGAGTAAAGCTTCACGTTTGGACGTGGCGAGTGACCGGGGTTACATGAAGAACGTTTCATCGTCATCTGGCGGGTCCACCCCGTCTCATTCCCCAGCACCGGTCGATGCGTCGCGCCTTCACGCTCATCGAGCTCCTCATTGTGATCGTCATGATCGCCGTCCTCTCCGGCCTCGCCCTGCCGCGCCTGCGGGTCGAGCGGTCGCAGGTCGACGGAGCCGCGCGCACGATCACGAGCGCCATGCTCGCGGCCCGCTCGGATGCCATCGCGCGTGGGCACAACGTGCTGATCGTCTTCGATACCGCCGCGCGGATCGTGCGCACCGTGTGGGATGCGAATAACAATCTCCAGATCGACGCGAACGAGAAGACGCGCCCCGCCTTGCTCGGCGAGCGGGTGGCGTTTGCGCGCGGCGCCGGCATTCCCTCGTTCAACGGTGCCACCGCCCAGTTTCCGACGCTCCAGTCGATCGGTGGCAGGCCAGCGTTGGTCATCCAGCGCAATGGGGCGCTCGATCGCGCCGGGACGCTTTACCTCACCTCGCGCCGTGGACAGGCCGGCGGACCGTTCGTGGATTCGCGGGCGCTGCGCCTCGATCGGGCCACCGGGCGGGCTACCGTGTTTCTCTACGCGAACACCGGATGGCGGCTGCAATGACCCCGCGTCGCGGCTTCACGCTCATCGAAACCATCATCGCGCTCACCATCCTCTCCGGCCTGCTCCTGGCCATGGGGATGGGCACCACGAACATGCAGCGCAGCATCGGCGCCTCGAACATCCGGACGCGCGCCTTTGCCCGCGCGGACGTGCAGATCGGCCTGGCGCGCGGATGGCCGACGTGGTCCACGCTCGACCTGCTTGCAGGGGCGTCCTACAACGGCACGCAAGACGGTCTGGTGACCACCACCACCGTGACGACCGATACGACCAATCGGCGGCGTCTCAAGCGCATCGCGGTTACCGTGACGGCCGTGCAGGCCGGTGCGCTGGCGACGCCGGTGCGCCGCACCATCTCGGTGTCCGCGCCATGACCCCCCGCCTGCCCGCGCGCCGTCGCGGCATGTCCCTGCTCGAGGTGCTCATCTCGATCACGATCTTCGGCGTCGTGTTTGCGGGCGCGATCAATTTCGTGGTCGCCCAGTCCCGCAGCTTTCGCCTGCTGGCCGACCGCAACAACGCGGTCCAAAGCGGGCGCTTTGGGCGCGATCTGCTGCGCACCGAGTTGCGCACCGCCGGCACGAATGTGGGCGATGTGCAGCCCATCATTGTCCTGGCCAACGACAGCGCGCTGGCGTTCAACGCCGATCTGACGACCACCAACAAAGACTCGGTTGCCCTGACCGGCGCCGTGTATGTGGATCGCTACGCCGAGGCCGGCACCACCACCGCCATTCGCGTCAGCAATGCCATTGCGGTACCCGGATCGCGACCGGCGCTGACGTATCCGCTGCAGGATTACTCCCAGTCGCCCAGCGTGTTCATCAATAGCGACGCCGAGCTGTTGAGCTACTGGTTTGCCCCGGATACGACGGCGGGACCCGGCAAGTACGCGCTCTATCGGCGCGTGAACGACGCGCCCCCCGAGGTGATCGCCACCGGCATCAGCAAAGCCACGAACCGGACCTTCTTCCGTTTCTTCTACGATCCGTCGCGCTATGGGGTCGTGAACGCGAGCCTCGACACGGTGCCGCGGGGCTGGTTGCCGCTCACCAAGAGCGTCGCCCAGCGCGGCACCGGCGCCGACACAGGAACCGCCATCACCACGCGCGTCGATGCGCTCCGCGCAGTGGAAGTGAACTATGAGGTCACGCCGGCCCGCGGCGGTACGCGCGAAACGGTCCGCTATGTGATTCCGCTGCCCAATGTCGCCAACGCGCGGCAGTCGCGGGCGTGTGGGCGCGTCCCCTTGGCGCCCAGCGCACCCACGGTGACCTGGCGTGCCGATTCGAGTTTCGTGCAGCTCGTCATTCCCAAGGCGACCGACGACGGCGGTGGCGAGAAGGATGTCATTCGCTACGTCATCTGGCGGCAGCAGAACGGGGCCACTGGGTGGGGGGAACCGATCACCACGGTCGCCGCCAATCAGGCCGCCACGTACACCATTCGCGATACCGGATGGCCCATCCGACCCGCGTCCTATCGGTACGCGCTCGCGGTGCAGGACTGCACCCCGAACGTCTCCGCGCTGGCCATCTCGGCGTTCGTCAACGTGCCATGACCCTCTCCTCTTGCGTTGTGCCCTCCCGCACGCGGCCGGTGCACCGGCCGACGACGCCCGCTCGCCGCGTGCGGCGCGGGATGGCGCTCGTCACGGTGCTGATCGTGAGCGTGGTCGGCATTACCCTTGCGCTGGCGTCGTCGATGCTGGTCATGGGGAACACGTTGGTGCAGAACGCCAGCGAGCGCACCGCCATGCTCGACGACGCGGCGTTGAGCGGTCTGGAAGAGGCGCGTGATCGCCTCAACGCCCGGCTCGACTCGGTGCCCCTGACCGGCTACGCCACGCTCGAGAGCAACGTGGCCATCGCCAACAGCAACGGCATCCGGCGGACCACTTGGGTCGGGCGCATCGGGAACGCCGATTCGCTGGGCAACGCCGGCGAGTTCGGGGTGCAGGCCGAGATCCTCTCGCGGGTGGTCGACGCCGCCGGTAATGCGGCGGTGCGACGCGCGCTCGTCTATCAGACCTCCTTCGCGCGCTATGCCTACTTCACCGACGACGGCAACAGCGCGAGTGGTGGCATTCTCTGGTTCGCGAATGGATGGACCGCCCAGGGGCCGTTCCACTCGAACGACTCGATTTACATCTTCAGCGGCTCGCCGCCGCAGGCCATCTTCAAGGACGTGGTCACGACCGCGCGCGGCGTCTACAACGCCGGCAACGCGCAGTGGGACAAGGGGCCAGCGCAACGGGTCGCGCCGATCGACATGCCCGGCACGGCCGACCTGAACATCCTCAAGAGCATTGCCCAGAAGGCGGGCTACGTGTTCACGCCCAGCGTCGTGGTGGGCGACAGCGCCACGGTGACCATGCGTATCGAGTTCGTGGCCGTGGATGCCGACGGGGATGGCACGACCACTGGTCCCGATGACGGCTACTTCCGGGTGTACCAATCGCGAGCCACGAATCCGTACGGGCACGGATGGACGGCGGCGCGCACGCAGGTCCCGCCGGCGGGCGTGACCGGCACGCAGGATAGCGCGCTGTACTCGCCGAACTGCGGCGTGACCACCACGGTGGCGGGGCTCACGGCGGTGCCGACGACCTTCCGACGGATCCCGGAGGTGGCGGGCAGTGGCTATCGCACGAAGATGATCAACAAGCAGACTGCCTTCGACAACGCGAGCGCGCGCTGCTTTCTCGGCGGCGATCCGCGGCTGAATCCGACGGGAGTGTTCACCCCTACCGATTCGGGAGGCAGTTGGCTGCCTCGGACGGCGGGGACGGTACCACCGCTGGTCGCCGCTCGACCCGATGGCGCGTATCTCTGGCCGCTCAGTCCGACCTATAACCCCGTGTTTCGCGGCGCGATTTTCGTGGAAGGTCGCGTGGGGGTCAGCGGAGTGGTGCGTGGGCGCGTCACCCTCGCCACCCGCAACAACCTCGTCGTGTTATCCGATGTGACCAACGCGACGAGCCCGGCAACGACCACCGGATCCTGCCGGGCCGACGATGATATTCTCGGTCTCTTCAGCGGCGAGAATGTGCTGTGGGCCGACAACATGATTCAGAGTCCGCAGCAGCGCCGTGACAACAGCAATGCGTCCTGGCTGCTGCCTCGCAAGGACTTCAGCGCCTCGACCAATCGCCCCGACATGAACGTGCACGCGGTGATCATGGCCCTGCGCTCGATCGGGACCGAGGACCCGGTGCCGCCCACCGGCCTGTCCACGGCGTACTGGGTGGACCGAGGCACCATTCGGCAGATCGGCGGGCGCATCCAGAGCCGCGCCGGCCAAGGTGGCACGATCAGCGGCTCGGCGCGCCACGGCTACGTCTCGGACATTTCGTTCAACCGCTGCGCGATGAGCTTTCCGCCGCCGTACTTCCCCACCACGGGGCGCTGGACACTCAGTCAGTTCTTCGAGGTGGATCCGCAGGGCTTCAACATCGCGGACTGGTTCGCGCGGCGCTGACGGGGATGCGGCGCGCGAACCGGATCGCGCCCGTCAGACCTTGTGATACGAAATGCGCGCGGCCTCACGGCGATCACCCGCCGTGTAGATCTCGAAGTCGCTGAAGAACGCCGGCGCTTCCGCCTGCAGCACCCGCAGCACGGCCACGGCCATGCGGCGAATCTCGAGCTCGGCCGCCTCGCTCGAGCGCAGTTCGAGCATGGTGCGCCACGCCCGCGCGTTGCCGGTCACGACGATCTTGGTTTCGGTGCTGTTGGGGAGCACGCCGCGCGCCGCTTCGCGGGCCATCTTGCGGCGGTGCACCTTGTCGTCCACCCACGCATACCGCGTCATCAGGCTGTCCACGAGCGCCACATAACTCGCCTGTGCCGATTCCACCTGCGCGCGCCATGCCGCCTCGAGCGGTTCGTCGCCGATCATCGCCGGTGGCATCACGAACTGCGCCTCGCTCTCGTCCACGTAGCGCTGCGAGAGCTGGGAATAGGCGAAGCCGGCGCGGTGGCGCACGAGTTCATGCGTCAGCGAGCGGCTGATCCCCTCGAGCAACAGCGAGTAGGTCGCGTGCTCCAGCACGCTGCCGTGGCCCTGCTTCTTGATGTTCTCGAGATAGTCGCGCGTCGTGCGCCCGGCCGGATTCTTCTGACTCATGTAGCAGAGTCGCCCGGCAAACTCCGCGAGCCGCTCACCGTCCGTGCTCTCACCAATCCACTGCACGGGCAGGTGGGCGGGCTCGGCAAACTGCGGGCGGGCCAGCACAGTGACCGTGGGTTCACGAAGAATCGCGGCGTCGGAGAGCGGCATGCGGGAGGACCAGTCGGGTTGAGGATTTGCGGCCACGCTGCACCTTATGTGGCGGGAGCGGTGCCGCTCCCAAACATACCCTCGGCTCCCCCTCCGATGAACGAGCCCCACGCGACCAGCGCGCCCGCCTCGCTGCCGTCGCTCCGTGACGAGATCAAACAGACCCGCCCCTTCCGCTCGGACGCCCAGGAGGCGGCGATCGCCCTCCTGCGCACCGCCTCCGTGGTGTCGCGACGCTTTGCCCGCGTGGTCGAGCCCCACGGGCTGAGCCTCGCCCAATACAACGTGCTGCGCATTCTCCGCGGCGCCGGCCCAGCCGGGCTCCCGACCCTCGCGATCCGCGATCGCATGATCGACGAGGGCTCCACGGTCACCCGGTTGCTGGACAAGCTTGAGCAGGCCGGGCTCGTCACGCGCGACCGGAGCCGCCCCGACCGACGACAGGTCCTCTGCCAGATCACCCCGGCGGGCGAGGTCCTCCTGGCCAAGCTCGACCCCGAGGTCGATGCGGCCGACGAGGCGGCGGTCGCCATGCTCAGCAAGCCGGAACTGCACACGCTGATCGAGCTGCTGGGGGCGATCCGGAACCGGCAGGCCTAAGTTTAGACAAAAGTTTTCATAGCAGTACTTGCTTAAGCAACTAAATGGCGCTATCCTTGGGGTGTTCACTCAACCCCAAGGAGCGTGTGTCATGAGTCAGAGCACCCCGGAGCGCGCCAAGGCGCTCGTCGAGTACGTCACGGCCGGCCGGATCCTCGACGCGATGCAGGAGTTCTACGCGCCCGACGTCGTCATGCAGGACAACAACAACCCGCCCTGCGTCGGCAAGGACGCGAACATCGAGCGGGAGAAGGGCTTCCTGGCCTACGTGAAGGAAATCCACCAGAACGTGGCCACCACCGTCGTGGCCTCCGGTGATGAGGCGGCGATTCACTACATCCTCGACTTCACCGCCGTCGACGGAAAGCGCATGCGCCTCGATCAGGTCGCGCTGCAGACGTGGAAGGACGGCTACATCGTCCGCGAGCGGTTCCTCTACGACTCAGCGAGCGCCGTCCAGGTCTGACGTCCGCCGGTGGGAGGGGGCGGGTCAGGCCGGCAGCTCGGCCAGTCGATACCGCCCCCAATCGCGCGTCCGTTCCACCTCGGCCAGCAGCGCCTGCGCCGCGGCCGGCAGCGCCGGCGCCTCCGGATCGTGGCGCAGCATCGTGAACGGCTCGGCGCCCGAGCTGGCGACCTTGCACCCTGGGTTCAGCACTCCCGACGGGTCGCCCGCCTCCTTCACATGGGCAAAGGCGGCCCGCGCCTCGAGCCCCCAGACCTGATCAAGCAGGGGGGCGCGCAGCCGCCCATCGCCATGCTCACCGGCCAGCGTCCCACCGAGCTTCGCCGTGAGTCCGCAGACCTCCTGCAGCACGCCGTGCACCCGGTCGCGCCAGCCGACCGCCGAGGTGTCCACCAGCGGGTTCACATGGGCATGGGCGTCGCCGGCGTGGCCAAAGATCACCCCCGGCATTTCGAACCGCCGGAGCGCCGAGCGGACGCCGCGCACGTAATCGGGGAACGCGGCCGGCGGTACACACCCGTCTTCGATGAACTGCATCGAGCGGAGCCTCGGGGCCAGCGAGGCGAGGATGGGGCTGGCGGCATGGCGGAGCGTCCAGAGCTTGTGCTCCGTGTCCGGATCGCTCGCTTTTCGCGTCTCCATCGCGCCATGTTCGTCGCAGATATACAGCAGTTGATCAAGCAGCGACCCCACCGCCCCCGGGCCTTCGCCCTCCACTTCGCACAGCAGCACCGCCTCGGCGTCCCCCGGCACCCCCGTTGAGCCACCCCGCGCGGCCACGTCCAGAAACGTCCGGTCGAGCAGCTCACACGCCGTCGCGCCGGCCGCGCCGATCGCGACCGCACAGGCCGACGCCGCCTCGAGCGAGGCAAAGGACGCCAGCACCGTCGCCGTGCCCCCCGCCGTGGGGATGAGCGCGAGGTCGACCGCGGTGAAGAGCGCCAGCGTCCCCTCGCTGCCCACGAGCAGGTCCACCAGATGGCCGTCCGGCGCGAGCGCCGCCGCGACCCCGTAGCCGCTCGACTCCTTGCGGACCCCCGCGTGGGTGAGCGCCGCCGCTGGAAGGGCCCGCAGCTCCTCGAGCGCGCGAACCAACCGGGCGACCGCCGGGACGTGCAGCGGCGAGGGTTGGTCGCGATGCACCCACGCCACCGACCCATCATCGAAGACGCACTCGAGCCCGCGGACCCATGGGCGTGTCGCGCCGAAGCGTAGCGTGCGGGCGCCGGCGGCATTCGCCGCGACCATGCCACCCACCGTGCAGAACGCGCCGCTCGAGGGATCCACCGGGAAGCGCAGCCCGGCGCTCCCGGCCGCCGCGTTCACGGCGCCGCGCAGGGCACCGGCGCCCACCCGCACCCGCCGTGCGGCGACGTCGACCGGGGCGATGTCGCGGAACCGACTCAGATCGACCACCACCCCCGGCCCGACCGCGCCGGCCGCCATGCCGCTCCCCGACCCGCGCGGGATGAGTGGCGTCCCAGACTGCTTCGCCCAGCGGACCAGGTGGCTCACATCCTCCACGTCCGCGGGGACCGCCACCGCGCGCGGCACACAGCGCGCAATGCCGGCGCCTTCCGCGTACACCGCCCGGGCCAGCAGGTCGGTACGGAAGACACCGCGAAAGCCCGCCGGGCGCTCCACGTGCGGCGCGGCGAAGGGATCGGAAGCAGACAGACCAGCCATCCCTGCAAGCTAGTATCTTTCGACCCCATGTCCGCTCTTCCCCCCGCCGTCAGCGACGCCCTCGCCCAACGGGACGCTGCCCGGTTCTGCCATGCCATCCTGCCGGCCGTGTCGCGGACCTTCGCGCTCGGCATCAAGGTGCTGCCCGGCGATCTGGGACAGGCGGTCCTCGATGCCTATCTCCTCTGCCGCATCGCCGACACGGTGGAAGACGCCCCCGGCATCGATCCCGAGGTGAAGGCGGCGCTGTTCGATCGCTTCTTGGAGGCGTTCGACCGTCCGGACTCGCTGGCCGCGTTCACGGCCGGGGTGCAGGACCTGACCGGCGATCTCGCGCATCTCACGCTCACGCGCAACACGCCGCTCGTCTTCGAGCACTTCCGTGCGCTGCCGGTGAACACGCAGGCCGTGGTGCGCAAATGGGTCGCCGAAATGGCCGTGGGGATGCGCAAGTTCGTGCTGCTGTATCCGAACGGCATTCGCATCCAGACGCTCGACGAGTACCAGGAGTACTGCTACTACGTCGCCGGCACCGTGGGGTACATGCTCACCGATCTCTGGCATGAGCATTCGCCGAGTATCGGTGAGCGGCGCTACGCCATCCTGCGCGAGCGCTGCCGCGCCTTTGCCGAAGCGCTGCAGACGGTGAACATCCTGAAGGACGTGGCGGTGGACGCCGAGCAGGAGAACTCGGTGTACATCCCCGAGGAACTGCTCAAGGCGCACGGCAGCACGCAGAGCAGGATCCTCGCGCCGGAGCTCCTCGCCTCCAATCGCGAAGCGCTCACGCAGCTCATCAAGCTCGCGTGGCACGATCTCGAGGAAGCGCTCACCTATCTCCTCGACATCCCGCGCCGGGCGGTGCAGATC
Source organism: Gemmatimonadaceae bacterium (assembly GCA_019752115.1). NCBI lineage: Bacteria > Pseudomonadati > Gemmatimonadota > Gemmatimonadia > Gemmatimonadales > Gemmatimonadaceae > Gemmatimonadaceae bacterium. Next base: position 399 of record JAIEMN010000003.1, on the reverse strand, counting down.
CGTCTGTTCTGCATCCTGCCGTTGCTCCTGGCGTACGCCACATTGCGCGATCTCGTGCAGAGCACGGCGATGCTCAAGCCGGGCGGCAGCGTGAAGATCTCGCGCCGCGAGGTGAAGTCGCTCCTCATGACCGGCGCCATGCTCGCCATCAGCAACCGCGGCGTCCGCTGGCTCGTGGCCCGCGTGCGCCAGCGCAGCTTCGAGCTCGCCTTCGCCGGGTGACGCGAACAGCCGACGTGAGCAGGGAGAAAAACTGATCACATCCGAGTCATCCAAGCGGTCCACGCCATCCGACGGCCGTGCGTGGACGACTTGGATCTCCCGGATGCCTTCTATGAGAAAGGCCAACTAGTCAAGGCCACCGTGGTGGCCTCGCGGCTGGGTCCTGCGCGAGAATCG